>CAZGYZ010000162.1:0-5057 GCA_964530675.1 uncultured Nitrospira sp.
ACCGCTTGGAAGATGTGGGCGATGCGGTGCCGAAGCTCCTGGAGTTGAGTCCGAGCGCGTTGGAAGTGATGGATGCCAACACGCTCAATTTGATCGGGCGAGCGAAGCATGGCATCCCGGCAGACGCGGCTGCCACCTTGCTGGTGGAGTTAGATGCTGACGTGGCAGGGACTGATCTCCGCGCGCAGGCCGAGCGCATGACGGAGATATGTCGCCGTTATCGTCTCACGTCCGATCCCGTGATCGCCTTCGATCCTGAGCAACGAGAGCAATTGTGGAAGGCCCGCAAGGCGCTCTATCCCACACTCTACCGATTCGATGCACGGAAGAAGCCCATCAACTTTGTCGACGACGTAGTGGTGCCGGCTGACCGGATCAGCGAACTGATCCGGTATCTGGAAGAGTTCTTCGCCGGGCAGCATGTGCCAGTTGCGATTTTCGGTCATATCGGAAATGGGAACGCCCACATCATTCCGTTACTCGACGTGAACGACGAAGTCGATTTCCAGAAGATGGTGCAGGGCTATCACGAGATTCACCAAACAGTCTTAGGTCGCTTTGGCGGTTCGATCTGTGGGGAGCATGGGGATGGCCGGGTGCGAGCCGAATATGTGAAGACGATGTTCGGCCCGGAGCTGTACGACCTGTTTGTGAGGGTGAAGCAGAGCTTCGATCCCTCCGGGGTGCTCAATCCCGGCATCAAGATCAGCGACCGGCCCTTCACGGACCATATCGACTATGTGCGATTGTCGAAATCCTGCGCCACTTGCGCCAAGTGCAACGCCGTCTGTCCGGTCTACGATGTCTTTCAATCGGAAGATATGAGTTCTCGGGGGTGGTTTGAGATCGTCACCGATAAGAACTATAGCTATCTTAATTCGAAGCGAGTCGTGGAGGCCTGTCTCAACTGCAAGTCTTGCCGTACAGCCTGTCCGGCTGGCGTCGACGTATCCCAGCTTATTCTGGACCGGCGCGCTGAGCATCCGAATAAAACGGCTGGTGTAATCTTTCGTTTCCATGCACAAACAGCACGATTCGAACGATTCCTAAAAGTTCTCGCGAGGTATCAGTCAATCTGGGATAGGCCGCTACTGCGTCGCCTGCTCGATCGTCTGACAAAGCCGTTCATGCGTGGTCTCGCCGAAACGGCACGGTTCTCTCCTCAGCTGGTGCTGCCTCGATTGGCCAGACGGCATCTTCGAGACCGCTATCCTGAGCTGATTCCCCAAGCTGGTCAGGCTGTTCGCTCACCGTTAGCCTATTTCCATGGCTGCGCGGCCAACTACTTCGACGATGGGGTGGGGGATGCCGTGATCGCTGTGCTGCGAAAACATGGGGTCGAGCCGGATCTGCCGCCGCAACGCTGTTCAGGGACTCCGATCGAAACCTATGGACATCGCGCGTTGGCTAAAGAAGGGGCACGGGTCAATCTCCTGTCGATGGCCAGGTACGACAAGGTGGTGACCGGCTGCGCCTCCTGCACCCTCATGCTGAAGGATTACCCCACCTTGTTCGCCGGTGAGCCGGAGCAAGCAGCAGCCCAAGCCTTGGCCAAGCGGGTCACACATATTTCGGAGTTTGTGTCACAATCGCCGGTAAAACCGGCCATGGCCAGTCAGCAGTTCAGGAAGTGCAAGGTGGCCTACCATTCCTCTTGTCACCTGCGAGCTGCGGGAGTCACCAAAGAGCCTCGTGCGATTCTGCGAGGCTTGCCGGGCGTCGAGTATGTGGAGATGCCGGATGCCGATCGCTGCGCGGGTGGAGCCGGAACCTATCTCGTGAAGGATTTCGAGACGTCGCAGCGCATTGTCGAGCGTAAGAGGCGGGCCGTCGAGCAGAGCGGCGCCGAAGTTGTAGCTACGAGTTGCCCGGCCTGCATGATTCAACTGCGTACAGGATTGCAGGGGACAGCGGAGGTCAAACATGTAGCGCAATTGCTTCAAGAGGCGTACGAGGCCGCCGATAGGGTGTAGGTCTTTCTGGCCTATCCGGTCTTTCTCGTCTATCTGGTTTAGAGCAAAAGGACCGAGTGCATTCCGACAGACGAGATAGACTAGATGGACCGGACAGACCAGACAGACCGGGCAGCCAGACAAACCAAATAACGAGGAACGAGGGTTCAATGGTCACAGTGCTGGTTTTTGGATTGACGCTTCGAAATGCGGTCGGAGAAACAGAATTCGAATGTGAGGTCTCGGAGCCGACCACGGTCAGGCAACTGATTGTATCGAATCAGGATCGCATGGGTCCATTGCTGGAATTCCTGCTGAATCGAGATCTGTTGATTGCCGTGAATAAAAAAGTGAGCGGTGAGGATACCGTGGTCAAGGACGGCGATATCATAAAGCTCACCCATCAATCGAGGGTATCGTATGATGGAACGAGAGACCTTCCCACCTAATCGAATACCAAAAAGGCTCGGCTCATAAGACTGTTATTTGCTTTGTCGCGCGTATGTAGTTTTTTTGGTTGAACGAACCTGCCAGATAATCAAAAATAAACCAAATAGACCAGATGAACCAAATCAACGCGTTCGCCGTTTGGCTTTGGCTGTCGGTGGGGCGGTGAGGGGATCGTCAGGCCAGGAATGTTTGGGATAGCGGCCCCGAAGCTCTTTTTTCACTTCGAGGTAGGCCGATCGCCAGAAGCTGGAGAGGTCTTTGGTGATTTGGACGGGCCGTCGCGCGGGTGACAGGAGATGCAGCATAACTGGAATCTTTCCGTTGACGAGACGAGGTGTATCCTTGCAGCCGAACATTTCTTGTAACCTCACAGCCAGGATGGGCAGATCGGGCGTCTCATATTCCAGGCGAACACTTGATCCACTGGGGACAGTCAGATGGGTGGGGGCCCATTGTTCGAGGTTGCGTTGTTGTTCCCAGGAGAGGAGTGCGTGCAAGGGCTGGGTGAGGTCGAGCTTTGTGACGCGGTCGAGCGTCGTCAGCCCTGATAGATAGGGCGCCAGCCAGTCGTCGAGCGTCCGCAAAAGCGCCTCGTCCGACAGATCGGGCCATTGTGATTCTTGTCCTTCCATCCGGCGGAGGAATCCCACTCTGGCTCGCCACTGACGCAGCTCCGGAGTCCAGGCCAGCTTGTCGAGTCCCGCTCGGCGAATGCCCTGTAACAATGCCGTCAAAATCATCGAAGGATCCGGCTTCGAGAGTCTCTGCTCAGACAGAATCAGCGAGCCTAATCGGCGCTGTCTCATCGCATGAACTATTTGTGCCGTATCGTCCCACATGACCTCATCTACGATGTGAATCTGGTCCGGATAGATGGCCTCAAGATCGCGTAACTGTATTGGCGTGGCCAGATCGATCCTGGCCCATTGCTGGCCGCCGTCTAGGTCAGCAATGACCAGATAGTTTTCTGAACCGAGCGGATCAGGGTTCGCGAAGAGGGCGCCACGGCCATTGGCCATGAGATAGCGCGCGTCGTTTCCACTTTGGCGTTGGGCAATACGATCCGGATAGGCAAGTGCGAGCAAGAGACCAACCTCATCGAGACTGTCCTGCCGATCCGAACGAGCAGATCGTGGAAGTTGTCGTTGCCATAGGTCCGCGGTGCGTCTGACTTGCTGGGAGGCGGCGCGGTCGACGGTCGCACCGGCCGCGTGATCGTGTTGTCCATGCAAGACATCCAAGCGGAGTCGCAGATCCGCGTTGCGCCAGCCGGAAGGGCCGCGCAGAATATCACGCTCGCTGAGCAGGGCGGCGAGCTCACAGGCCAGATTGCCGAGCTGCAACGGAACAGCCTTGAGCAGCATGTGCGCGAGACGTGGATGGAGCGGCAGCTCTGCCATTTGTCTTCCATGAGCGGTGATCTGGCCCTCGGCATTGAGTGCGCCAAGGCCAATGAGCAACGCTCTCGCCTGGGCCACAGCCCCGGGCGGTGGGGGAGTGAGCCAGGACAATTCGGCTGGATTGGCTGTGCCCCAGAGGGCCAATTCAAGCAGCAGCGGCGCCAGATCGGCGTCCAGCATTTCCGGCGGGCGACGAGGGGCTAACGACTGATGCTCCGCAGAGGTCCAAAGGCGAGCACAGATGCCTGGTTCGAGCCGACCGGCTCTGCCACGACGTTGCTCGGCAGAATCCTGGGTGACGCGAATGGTCTCCAATCTTGTGAGTCCCGATCGCGGGTCGAAGCGAGGCACGCGCAGCAAACCTGCATCAATGACGACGCGCACTCCGTCGATCGTCAAACTGGTTTCGGCAATTGAGGTGGCCAGCACGATCTTTCTTGTGCCCGCTTGAGTCGGAGAGATCGCTCGGTCCTGCGCTTCTTGAGGTAAGTCGCCATGGAGCGGCGCGATGAGGATATTCGAACCCAAATTCAGATCGAGGAGCTTGCGTTCGACGCGGCGGATCTCTGCCATGCCAGGTAGAAAGACCAAGAGGCTGCCTTGGTCCTGCGCAATCGAACGCCTGATCGATTGTACGACGGCGACATCCAAATGTCCTGAGATGGGTTGATCAAGATAACGGGTCTCTACGGGAAACATTTTGCCTTCGCAGGCAATCACAGGCGCATGGCCCAACAGGTCTGAAACCGGTCCACAGTCTAACGTGGCTGACATGACAAGCAGTCTGAGGTCCGAACGGAAGAGCCGTTGCGATTCGAGACAAAGGGCCAGGCCTGTATCGGCCTGCAGGCTCCGTTCGTGGAATTCATCGAACAGGACAATTGCGTAATCGCTGAGCGCAGGATCTTGTTGGAGCAGGCGACTGAGAATGCCTTCCGTGACCACTTCGATTTTGGTTTTCGGCCCCACCTTCGTATCGAGTTTCATGCGATAGCCGACCGTTCCGCCGACCGACTCGCCCAGCGTTGCAGCCATGCGATGAGCCGAGGCACGGGCGGCAAGGCGCCGCGGTTCCAGCATGAGCAGCTTCTTTCCGTCGAGCCAGGGGGCATCGATCAAGGCCAGCGGCACTCGTGTCGTTTTTCCTGCACCGGGCGACGCCGTCAGCAACGCGTTCCGCCCATCCGTCAGCGTTCGGCAAAGGGTTGGCAACACATCTTCTATTGGGAGTCTAGGCATGATAGGGTCGGTGTTC
>CAZGYZ010000163.1:0-5051 GCA_964530675.1 uncultured Nitrospira sp.
TGAGGAGCATCCCGAACTCGATGCCGTAGGGATGGGGCTTGATTTCTTTCGGCGAGGGCGGCAGTTCGTGATAGGCCCGTGGATATTCTTTCGTCTCGCCTTCCGGTGTGCGATAGATAAGTCTCACGTGCGGATTCGCGATAGAGGTCTGATCGAGATATTCGTCCACCGACGCGCGGCCTTTCTGGTAGCGGCCTTCAACTTCAATCGCCACCTGTGTGCCGCAGGACTGATCCCACTGGATTTGTTTATTCTCATGGATCAGGGGTTCGTTCTTTTTCGTATCGATCTGCACTTCAAAGTAGTGCGCCGGGGTTTTGGGGCCGGTACGCGAGATAATCTTTACCGGTTTCCCGGTCGTTAGTTGGCCATACATCCCTGCCGCCGAAATACCGATCCCCTGCTGGCCGCGGCTCATGCGCAGGCGATGGAACTTGGAGCCGTACAAGAGCTTCGCAAAGATTTTCGGAATCTGCTGGCGAACGATCCCGGGACCATTGTCCGTTACTGTGATTCGAAAGCGTGTCGCCTGACTTGCGGGCGGCAAGGCTGAAGATCCGACAGCTACAACCTCCAGTTGTACCGTAACATCGGGAAGAATCCCGGCCTCTTCACAAGCATCCAAAGCATTGTCGACCGCTTCCTTGACGCAGGTCAGCAGAGCTTTGCGCGGGTTGTCGAAACCCAGTAAGTGCCGGTTTTTGGTAAAGAACTCGGAGATAGAAATATCGCGCTGCCGCGCGCCCATTTCCACCGCCGTCACTGTTGAGGCAGCACGGGAATCTGCTTTCTTAGGGGCAGCTACTGGTGGCTTCTGCTTGGCCATTCATCCTCTCACGTCATTCATGTGAAGGCACTCCACAGGCACTATCCAAACTGCTCCAATCGGCATGCACTCTCCATCATCTCTCATGAGTGAGATGACGCACCAGACCTCTTCACGTCCGTGAAAGGAACGCGGCAGCTCATGGCGGGGTATGCAATGGGAGAAACCGCCAACCGGAATGAGCGGGAGATTAGGGTGGGAGGAGCGCGCACCTACCGAGGACAGCATAGGTACGACGGAGATCTTGGCGGGACTTCAGGCTTCCCAGTCAAGCTGGGCTTGCACACCATCCCGACGCTCGATCCCCTTATGAACCATATTCCCTCGGGGCGTTTAGCTCCTCCCACGGGGATACGATATTCCTCCGATATCTGTCAGTCAAGCATTGGTGCACAAGTGAATGCGGAAAAAATGCCCCTGCGTTATTGGAAGGTTGAGGTTGAGGCTAAGGTTCAGTCCGGATCAGAGCCTCGCTTAACCTCAGCCTTAACCTTGACCTCAGCCTGTCTGGCGCACCATCCCACACTATGCGTGGCCGCCGTCTTCGGCCTCTTCAAACTCGTCGATGAGTTGCTCGAGTTCATCGAGTTCGTCTGGTCGGATGTTCTGAAAGGAGACTCCGAATTCATCTCCTCCAACCCACTGCACACGTGCGTCTTCGATTGAAACCACTTCCTCCAGGCCGGGAATGACCAATCGCACACGGATCACTTTGCCGGGGTACACTTCCAGATCACAATCGAACCTGGCACCACCGACTGAGAGATCGAGGGTTACGGCTTCGATCTCATGCGAGTTCCCCAGCAAGAAACCCTGCAGCTGTGCCGGCACTCGCCGGTGTTGTCGTCGTTCCATACTGGATCCCCACGTAGGAACAGAACGCTCCGTTACCGGAGCTTGAGAATCTTGCCATCGAGTTTGGTGTCCGTCACGAACTTCTCGAAATTTTTGCTGTACAGATCGTTGAGTAATTCCTGGGCATCCTCTGGGTCGAACCAGAAAACCTGGTTGGACCCGGCACTGGTGAGGGTTTCACGAACCTGGCTTCCGTCGGCGTGATTCTTTACTTGGACGACCATCCGACTTTTAGCATTCAGGGTGGTCTGTCCGATACCGCTTATAGCATCCACACCGAGGCCAACAATCTTGCCGGTGACGGTGATGTCTGACCCGGCGGCTTCGTTGCCTCGGGCGACGGTCGCATTCCAGCCCTTGCCTTTGAGAAAGTCAGCGAAAGCCTTTGCCGTAGCTTCGCCGAGGGTGCCGCTGGGGAAACTGAAGCGGCTCTCTCCGCCCCATAAGTGATATCTGGTGCCGAGGTGCAATCGGTCGGTGCGTTCGTCTTCAAAAGGCTGTATCGCGACGGTCGCGGAACCAATCGCGGCAACCGTCTTATCCGCCAGTGGCGCGGAAATCTTGAGGTCGATGCGCTCACCCGGCCCCGCGCAGCCTGTCACTAAACTACCCACGAGAAGTCCGATTCCTATAATGAGATTATGCCTCACAGTTCCCTCCTTCGTAACGCGGGGGTGATTCATCCGGTTGATCTAGTTTGTCTGCTCTATCTGGCTGGCTTGATTCATTCATCGATCCAAACAAACAAGACAGACGAGCTTCCGGCCTTCGCAGCCGAAGCGGCTGCTTCGGCGGAGTAGGCTGCTGCGGGAAGCTTCATTTCGTCACAAAATGTGCCCGCCGATTTTGCTGATAACAGTCTTCATTCCGTTGCTTGCAGGAAGGCCTTGTTTCTCCGTAACTCGTCGTCAGAAGTTGCGAAGCCGGAATGCCCATTTCCACAAGATATTTCTTGGCTGCCTGCGCCCGCTTCTCCCCCAACACGAGGTTGTACGCCAGTGTGCCTCGTTCATCGCAATGGCCTTCGATCAGGACGGTCTTGCTTCCATTGGCGCGAAGCCATCCGGAATTCGTGTCCAACACCGGCATGGCATCCACGCGGATGGAAAACCTGTCGTAATCAAAAAACACATCTCCCAATGGATTGTTGCCGGAGGCGGTGCTCGGCGCGAGCGCAAGACTGGATGGTACGCTGCCGCCAGGCCGGTCGAATGACCGTTCCAGCGGTACCGTTTTGATCGCGTCCGGTTGGATCACCTCGGCCTTGTTCTGACCTGCCTGTGAAGCCCCATCCCCTGACGAGGAAGTAACATTCTTACCGGCGCAGCCAGTGAACATGAGCGCGAAGCTCAAACTCAGGCACAGGCTCATGATTCTTCGGTCCATGACGTAGCCTCCTAATTTGTCGTGATTATTGGTCGCACTGCTTCGTCAGGGTCAGAGTAGTGTTGGTACAGATGTCCGACTCTCATCTCTATTTATAGGTGCTCAACGGATGTCCGTCAACCTAAAATTTGCCCCTCACTCACGACAGCGAACGCGCCGGAAGATCCTTGCCGAGCAGGAAGTTGCATCCATCTCCCGCTTTCGCTAAGGTGCGGTTTATGACCCATTCCCTCGCGCGTTCACTCGTCCTCGCCGGCGCGAGCGGGCTTTTCATCCCGCTGAGTTTCCCAAAATCTGACCTTGAACTATTAGCCTGGATCGCCCTCGTACCGCTGCATTGGGCGTTGGACGGCAAGACCAAAGTACATGCGTTTTGGATCGGCTGGCTCTCCGGCACGATTGCCTTTACCGGCATGATGGCTTGGGTGGTCACAGCCATGACCACCTACGGCAAGGTTCCACTCCCGATCAGTTACGCCATCCTATTGCTGCTCACAGCCTATCTCGGTCTGTACGTCGGTCTCTATGCTGCCGGGGCTGTGTGGTTTCGGAGCCTGATCCCTCGCTACGGTTTCTTTGTATTTCCCTGCCTATGGGTAACCCTCGAATTGATTAGAACCTATGCTTTGAGTGGAATGCCTTGGGGCCTTCTTGGTTATTCTCAATATCGTCAGATCGAGATCATTCAGATTGCAGATCACATGGGGGTATACGGAGTCTCATTCCTTATTGTGTTGGTAAATGTCGCGCTGGCGGAGTTCTTGTCCTGGCTGATGCCCTACTTCAGGAATTTCCGTCCGGCAAGGCTCCCATGGGAACTTGCGGCAATGGCATCATTGCTCGTGACGCTCTCGTGGCAATATGGTCTTGTCACGTTATCCGAAACGCCTTTTTCTGATATTCCACGATCGTCCATCAGTGTGGGAGTGGTTCAGCCGAATGTTGATCAGGCAGTGAAGTGGGATACGGCCTATCGGGAGGAGACACTCGCGCGCTTTGACCGGTTGACGGAAAAACTCGGCCGTGCCACAGATTTGGTAGTCTGGCCGGAAGCGGCAACACCGTTCGTCTTTGAGCGTGAGCCGGTCTATCAGCTGCAACTCATGGCGCTGGCCAATCGAGCCCAGGCGCCGATCCTGTTCGGCAGCCCTGCCCTGCGATTCTATCCGGATCGCCGGCCCTATCTGATGAACAGCGCATACCTCCTCGCCCCCGACGGCCAATTGCTAGGACGTTATGATAAGCATCATTTGGTCCCATTCGGAGAATATATTCCATTCAAGTCTTCATTCCTGTCTTTCCTCGACAAACTTGTGGAAGGAATCGGCGACTTCGAGCCGGGAACCGGCCCGACGGTCTTGACCTTGACGCCAAAACCCAAGTCTGCAACTACAGGCACGGCTGGAACGACGCTGCGGCCGATAAATTTCGGAGTGGCAATCTGCTACGAAGTGATCTTTCCGAACCTGGTGCGGCAATTCGCCGCCAATGGAGCGGAGTTCTTGGTGACCGTGACCAACGATGCTTGGTTTGGCCCTTCAGCGGCCGCCTCGCAACATTTTTCGATGGTGGTGTTTCGTTCGGTCGAGAATCATTTGGCCTTCGCCCGCTCAGCCAACACCGGCATCTCCGGGTTCATCGATCCGTTCGGACGCATCGTCGAGGCAACGCCGATCTTCACGGAACAGGCCGTCAAGGCGACGATGCAAGTCTGGCGTCCCTATACGTTTTACAGCAGGCACGGCGATGTGTTTGCCTACGGCTGTGCTATAATCTGCGCTCTCTTGTTCCTGTTCGGCATATTCCGCAGCAAGGAGTCTGAGCCGGATGCAGTGGCTGCCACTCAGGTATAGCAAGTTGAGGAAAGACACGGTTCATACGAAAAATGCCGATGAAATATCGAAGAATGACGCTGACGGTTCAATAGCGCAGGATGCTCAAACTGGTTTGTTTTGTTTATTTGGTTGATTTGGTTCATCTGGTT
>CAZGYZ010000164.1:0-5040 GCA_964530675.1 uncultured Nitrospira sp.
GGATTTCCATCGGGTTCGCGCCGGCGGTGATGTTCTTCACGCCTTCACGATAGATCGCCTGGGCCAACACCGTCGCGGTCGTGGTTCCGTCGCCTGCCGTGTCGCTGGTCTTGCTGGCGACTTCACGGACAAGCTGGGCACCCATGTTCTCATACGGGTTCTTGAGTTCGACTTCTTTCGCGACGGTCACGCCATCCTTGGTAATGGTCGGGGCGCCGAACTTCTTGTCGAGAATCGCGTTGCGGCCCTTCGGACCGAGTGTTGCCTTCACGGCGTCGGCGAGCTGGTTCACCCCTCTGAGGATGGACGCGCGCGCTGCGTCACCGTACATAAGTTGCTTTGCCATAGTCGTTCCCCCTTATTAATTATTATCGTCGTCGTTGTATGTGTAGGTATTAGGTATGATGATAGGTATGATGATTAGCTGGTGAAGACCCCGAGGATGTCTTCTTCCTTGAGGATCAAGCATTCTTCGTCTTGGATTCGGAGCTTGCTGCCTGAGTACTTGTCGAAGAGGACCTGGTCATGAACTTTCACATGCTCAACCTTCTTGCCGATGGCTTGGACGATGCCTCGTTGCGGCTTCTCTTTCGCGCTGTCCGGCACGTAAATCCCGCCGGAGGTCCGGTCCAGTTCCTCGGTGTAGGTGACGAATACCCGGTCACCCAGAGGCTGAAACCCCTTGGCTAAGTCCTTCTTCTCTGTCTTTTCTTTGGCTGCAGAGCTCATAACGATACCCTCCTCGTGAAGTTAACCCGGTGAATAGTGACGATGTAGAACAGGTTCGAACTCGATGGCCTAACAGTGGTACTCCCGAACGAGCAGAAGTCCTGATCCCTGGACACGGAAGTGGAGATAGCCTCGTGTTTGACCAAGTCAAGGGGGGCAACAACGAAATTCTTCCACGCACTCTCTAGCACAGGGGCAAAGGGATCATACTCTATTGAGAATTGGGTATTCCAGGATTTATTTTTGAGAGGGAAAAGCGACGTTAGATCTTCAAGTGGTCGAAATCTTTGATGTCTTTCTTGATGTAGTCGCGTAAGCGTTTGATGATGCGGGCTTCGAGTTGCCTGGTTCGTTCTTTGGTGATTGAGTATTTCGTGCCAAGGTCGTCCAGGGTCAAAGGCGTTTCTGAAAGAATCCGGTTCCGGAGGATGTCTTCGTCCCGTTCGTCGAGTGTTTTGACGAATTCGGCGAGCTTGGCACGGAAGAGTGTTTGCAATTGGGTTTGTCCCAGTTGCTCGTCGGCTGGAATCTGCTGGGAGGGGAGCACATCCAACAGGCTGCCTTCCTGGTCTTCGCCGATCGGCTGGTCCAGTGAGAGTTCCCAGTTGCCCAACCGCTGCCCCATCTCGATGACATCCCGTTCCCGCACGTTCAAGCGGTCGGCGAGCAGCTTCGTGTCCGGAGCGAACCCTTCCCGTTCAAGTTTGGCCTTCTCTTTTTTGAGATTGTAGAACAGCTTCCGCTGATCTTGGGTGGTTCCAATTTTGACGAGGCGGTAGTTGTTCAGCAAATAACGAAGGATATAGGCCCGCGACCACCAGGCGGCATAGGCGTAAAAGCGCACGTTCTTCGACGGGTCGAACTTTTTAATGGCATGCATCAATCCGACGTTGCCTTCTTGAATGAGATCCATATGGTCGGCGCCGGTATGGAGATATTCGGCGGCAATCGAGATGGATACGCGCAAGTTGGCCATGATGAGCTTCACGGCGGCATCGCGGTTGCCCTGGACTTTATATTCATGGAACAGGCGCAGTTCTTCTTCTTTGGAGAGATAGGGATGGAGACGGACTTCGGCCAGATATTGCTGGAGCGCAGTGACCGGCACCACGGCCGTGGTACCAGTGGAGTGATGATCTTCCAGGGCTGGAGAGTGAGACGCTTCGGGAGGCGGACTGATCTCGGCGATCTTCTGCTCGGATGGGTCCAAGACCTCCGGTTCGATCGGTTCTTCGTCGAGATCCTTCTTGCGCAGACTCATAAGGGTCGAGAATATCATAAGAGCCTCTGGCCTGGATGCTGAAAAAGATCGAGGTTAAGGCTGAGGCTAAGGTTGAGATTGAAGGAGTTTGTCTTTGCTCAACCTTAACCTCGACCTCAGCCTGCTTCCCGTTCCCTTGCGCGAACGAAACTGCGTCCCCTATGATGTCGTCTCTCGTGCATAGACCAGGAAGGGCGGCATGGCGATTCTGACAGTACTAAGGAGCGGGCATTGGCCGTCCTTGGCCGGGGCCTGGTTGCATTTGACTGTCAGTTTCATGGTCTGGCTGCTAATCGGCGCCATGAGCATTGCGCTTGCCCTCGACCTGCAGCTGAGCGATCAGCAAGTGGGGTGGCTGGTGGCACTGCCTCTGCTCGGTGGTGCAGGGGTCAGAATATTGGCGGGATGGAGCGCCGACTGGCTGGGTGCACGGCCCACCGCACTGGCGATTCTCCTTGCGGAGTTGGCCGTCTTGCTATGGGGATGGCTGGGCGTATCTGGATATCACGAGGCGTTGGTCTTCGCGCTATTCCTTGGCGTTGCCGGCGCGAGTTTCGCCGTGTCGTTGCCGATTGCCGGGCGAGCCTATCCGCCGGTTGCGCAGGGGTTAGTGTTGGGCCTGGCTGCAACAGGGAACGTAGGCACCGTGCTGATCCTATTTCTCGCGCCGCGCTGGGCTACCGTGATGGATTGGCATCACGTCTGTGCATTGATGGCCGGCATCGTCGGCGTCACGCTGGTCTTCTTTGCTCTTCTCGTCCCGCGGGAACAAGCGAGCCTGGCACCCCATCGCGTCGAGTGGTGGCACAATGTGGCGGAACTTATCCGCCGCCGATCCGCCTATTGGCTCTGTTTCTTGTATGCCGTCACATTCGGTGGCTTTGTCGGATTCTGCAGCCTGCAGCCGCTGCTATTGCACGACCTCTATCAGCTGGATGCGGTCATGGCCGGGACCGTTGCCGCGTTATGCGGACTCTTCGGCAGTCTGATTCGTCCTGCGGGGGGCTACATTGCGGATCGGCAGGGCGGCCTCCGCAGTCTCTATTATGTGTTGCCGGTCATCGTCGGTTCGGTCGTAGCGGTGACGAGTCCCTCGCTTTCCATGGCCGTGGCCATGATGGTGATTGCGACCGGTGCGATGGGGTTCGGGAACGGTGTGGTGTTCCAACTGGTCGCCGAGCGGTTTCCGAAAGATATCGGCCTCGCATCGGGTGTTGTGGGTGCGGCCGGCGGTTTCGGGGGATTTCTCCTGCCCATCGGTGCTGTAACCATGAAGGGGTTCACCGGGAGCTATGACTTGGGTCTCTGGCTCTTCGCAGGGTTTGGGGTCTGCGCCTGGGGAACGGTGATCGTCGCGATGCGGACTCGGCCAGTCTCAGTGGCAGGGCCCTCCTCCTAATCGGTTTGACCATCGACAGTCGGGCGAAAATAACAATGTTCAATGTGCAATGTTAAATGATAAATTAATCGTTCATTCGACATTCACCAGTATTGAAATTATGGCCACTCCTTTTCACAGCATCGAAGACGCGATTCGGGATATCAAGGGCGGGAAGTTCATCATTCTTGTCGATGACGAAGATCGTGAGAATGAAGGCGATCTGGTCATGGCCGCTCAGCATGTCACACCATCGGCCGTCAACTTCATGGCCCGGCATGCCCGCGGGTTGATCTGTCTCGCCCTGACGCCTCAACGAGTTGAAGAACTCCATCTCCCGCAGCAGGCGGTGGAGAATACTGCCACCTTCGGAACGGCCTTCACTGTGTCCATTGATGCGCGGAAAGACATTACCACCGGTATCTCTGCTGCAGACCGGGCCACGACGATTCATGTGGCGATCGATCCGAAGGCCAAGCCCGGCGACCTGGCCCGGCCCGGCCATATTTTCCCCTTGAAGGCGCAGCAAGGCGGCGTCTTGAAACGTGCGGGGCAGACCGAAGGCTCCGTCGATCTGGCGCGGTTAGCCGGGCTTACTCCTGCCGGTGTGATTTGCGAAATCATGAACGAGGACGGCACCATGGCGCGCGTGCCGGAGCTGACGAAGTTTGCCAAAGCGCACAAGCTGACAATGGTGACGATCAAGGCGCTTATCGAATACCGCATGCAGCGCGAGCCCTTTGTGCGGCGGATGGCCAGTGCGCGGCTGCCGACGATGTTCGGCGATTTCGAGGCGGTGGCCTTCGAAAACGAATTGGACGGTATCACGCACATCGCTCTGGTGAAAGGGCGCGTCGAGGGGGGCGATCCCACGCTGGTGCGGGTGCATTCAGGGTGTTTGACGGCTGACGCCCTGGGTTCCTTGCGGTGCGACTGTCGAGACCAGCTCCATAAGGCGATGGAGGTGATTCAGAAAGACGGGCGCGGGGTCTTGCTCTACCTCAATCAAGAAGGGCGCGGCATCGGCTTACTCAACAAGATCAGGGCCTATGGGTTGCAAGATCAGGGGAGCGATACGGTTGAGGCGAATTTGCAGCTGGGGTTTAAGGCGGACCTGCGCGATTACGGAGTAGGGGCGCAGATTCTCGTCAATCTCGGCCTGCACCAGATCAGGCTGATCACGAACAATCCGCGCAAGATCGTCGGCATCGAGGGGTATGGATTGAAAGTGGTGGAGCGTGTATCGATCGAGATTCAGCCTCGCGCGGCGAACGTGAAGTATCTGCGCACGAAAAAGAATAAGATGGGGCACATTCTGAAGAAAGTGTGAGACGGATGGTTGGGGGAGTCCCTGTGCTCGCAGAACGCGCACGATGAAGCGGTGCTCGTTCGATGCGCGCAGTGGGGACTCCCCCAACCATCCGTCTGAGTGTCGATGTGCCAGGGGGAGAGGAAGAAGTAAAGAGAGATGAGACTCCGAAAAGGTTCACACGATGCGACGGGGTTGCGGTTCGGGATTGTCGTCGCGAGGTTCAACAAGTTTGTGACGAGCAAGTTGCTGAGTTCCTGCGTTGATGGGTTGACCAAACAGGGAGTGAAGCCGGACGACATCGAAGTGGTGCGGGTGCCGGGGGCGTTCGAGATTCCCTTGGTGGCTCGGACGATGGCGCGG
>CAZGYZ010000165.1:0-5027 GCA_964530675.1 uncultured Nitrospira sp.
CCAGCCGTTCCAGATCAGTCAAGGTGGTGATGTGCAGGCGGGTATAGAGGTACGCAACGAGCGACTCGGATAGTCCAGGGAACTGAGTCCAGGCCTTCACTGCGTCCGGGAGTGGCATTCTTAAAACTTCATACGATTGAATCGTTCCGGTTCTGAGAAATTCTTCAATCTTTTCAGCCAGGTCCCTGCCGACTCCCTCAATATCTTCCAGCGCCTTCCGTGCGGCGATGTCTGCAATGTCTTCCTCCAACGCTTCGATGGTATCCGCCGCCTTCCGATAGGCTCTGACCCGATAGGGGTTCGCCCGCTGGGCGGCCAATCTTTCCGCCATCGATCGAAAGATAGTGGCGACTTGCTGGTTGTGTTCTGGGGTGGACATCATAAGCCGTGGTGGTTTCATTCTGACGTGGTCAGGGATGCAGACGCAATACACAAGGCACATGTACTGACGTATTGAGTCGTCCATCAGCCCCAAGCCTCACCCCGTTCCCTTCTCCAACAGTGCCGTTGAGGCCCAGTGCTCGGTGGCAGGCTGCGTTAACCTGGTGACAAATGATTAACGATATACCTCGCGGCGATGACCAATCTTCACAATGGTAATCACACGATGGTCATCATTGATCGCGTACACGACGCGGTAGTCGCCCTGGCGAATGCGGTAGTGTTCCTGGCCGAACAGTTTCTCATGGCCTGGAGGACGGGGATCCTGTGCGAGACCGCGAATACGGTCGGTAACGCGCCGGAGATCGGCTTTTGGAAGCGTCCGCAGCTCTCGCTCTGCCGATTTTTTGACGACCAGGCTATACGAGTCCGTCACGCTTGAGATCCTTCAGGATCTGTTCAAACGATCGAGTCGGCTCCTTCCGGCGCTTGTCGAGCGCCTCGGCATCAAGCGCATCTTCTCGGAGCGCCTCAAGAACGGCGGCATTCACGAGTTCCGAGACGGATCGATCTGTAGTCGCCGACTTAACCTTGAGCGCCCGATATACTTTAGGCTGCAAATAGACAGTCATACGAGTATCGCCAGCCATAACAAGCCTCCGTGTTAAGATGATATCTGACGCTAAAACGTCATAACAGTATAGCACAGAGAGGGGCACGGGGGACATATGGCGAGCAGACTCTCCTCACATGGAATCAGATATCGAACAACGCCCCAAGGAAATTCAGGCTACTCTAGCGTCACCCGTGTATCCATGAGTGTGGAGGTGCTGGCGCGGTTGCGTCAGCACCTCCAGCAAGTCTTGGTTGGCCTGTGGGATACGCGGTAGCCGAAACCGAAAATCTAAACACAAGAGGCAGTCCCGAGTGATACAGATTCGATTGCAAAACCTGTGGGAGCTCGGTGAAAAGTGCTGGCAAGTTGGCAATAAGTCCATACTCAGGCCTGACCCCACTACTTCTGACCCCACAACTTATCAGCGCTTGCAGCGAGCGGGAAAGGCAAAGAAGGTGGCACTCACCGCCTGTATGCGCAAGTTGCTGACGATTATCAATGCGATGCTGAAACATCGGACTCCCTGGCGTGAGGTGGAGGCATCCCATGCCTAAATTGCAAGGCAGTTGCTGACACCTTTCCCCACTCACGGAGATCTCGTCATCGAGCTGGCCAATAATGGGGTCGATCAGGTCAAGAGCTCGGTCACTATTACGCTGGCGGCCAACGTCGAGAATCTCATGCTGACCGGCGCCACAGCACTCAACGGAACGGGGAACACCCTCGACAACCTCCTTGCGGGGAACAATGCCACCAACGTCCTCAACGGCGCCAACGGGAACGATACGCTCCGTGAGGGCCTGGGGAACGATACGACAAACGGCGGCAGCGGCAACGACACATTCTTGTTCGGTAGTGGCGACGGGCAGGATCTGGTGCAGGACAACAGTGGGACAGCGGACAAGCTCCTTTACGATGCCGGAGTCAACCCACTCGATCTCGTACTCAGTCGCCAAGCCAACGATCTGCGGTTGACGATTCATGGTTCCTCCGATCAGATCACGGTGCAGAACTGGTATGTCGGCACGACCAATCGGACGGAGACGATCCAGGCCGGTAGTGGCCAGACGCTGCTCAGCACGCAAGTCGATCAATTGATCCAGGCGATGGCTGGGTTCACTGGACAAACAGGCCTCACCTGGGATCAAGCGATCGATCAGCAACCTCAGCAAGTGCAGACGGTTCTGGCCGCGAGCTGGCAGTGAGGGATTAGGAGTAAGGGGTAATGGAGCGAATGGTGGATGCTTGAATTGAACAAGACCCTTATGAGCCTGTTGCACAAACCCATTGAAACCTAGGTATTACTAGGTATCATAGGCGCCCAGGACTTCCTGGAGGGTGACACGATGGGCTATCACTTTCTCCCCTGTGAGCGAGCGCAACTCTATCTGCTGCCCCCGGCATTGCAGGACTGGCTGCCGGAAAGCGATCTGGCCTGGTTCATCCTGGACGCGGTAGCCCAGATGAATCTGACGGCCATGACCCGGACCTATCGAGCGGATGGCTGGGGACCGGCGGCGTACGAGCCGGCCATGATGGTGGCGCTGCTGCTGTATGCGTATTGCCTGGGAGAACGGTCGAGTCGACGGATTGAGCGGCTGTGCCAGCGGGATGTGGCCTTTCGGGTGATCACGGCCAATCAGGGCCCCGATCACACGACGATCGCCCGGTTCCGGCAGACCCACGAGACCGAACTCGCCACGCGCTTCACGCAGGTGCTGCGGCTTTGTGGGGAGGCGGGGCTGGTGAAGGTTGGGGTGGTGGCGTTGGACGGCACGAAGATCCAGGCCAACGCGGCGTTGGCGTCGAATCGGACGGTCGAGACGATCACGGCGGAGGTCTCGCGAATGCTGACCGAGGCCCAGGCCACGGATGCGGCGGAGGATCGGCCGTATGGCCCGGAGCGGTGCGGCGACGAACTGCCGGAGGGCTTGCGGGATCGGCGGAGCAGGCTGGCCCGGTTGCAGGCGTGCCAGGAGCGGTTGACGCAGGAAGCGGCCCCGGCCACCGCGCAGCAGCAGGCCAAGATCGAGACGCGGCAGGCCGAGGAGGCCGCCACCGGGCAGAAGAAGCGGGGCCGCAAACCGAAGGCGCCCGAGGCAGCCGCGGACCGCGAGGCCAAGGCCAATGTCACGGATCCGGACAGCCGCATCATGAAGACGCAGGCCGGATACGTCCAAGGCTACAACGCGCAAGCGGTGGTGACGGAGGACCAGATCATCGTGGCGGCTGAAGTGACGCAGGAAGAGAATGACATCAAGCAATGGTACCCGATGCTGGAACGGGCGCAGGCGAATCTTAAGGCCATCGCGTATCCGCACACGCTTGGGACGGCTCTGGCTGATGCCGGCTATTGCAGCGAGGCCAACCTGCTGGCGGCGGATCCGGCCGGGCCCGCCCTCTTGATCGCCACAAACAAGGACTGGAAACAGCGCCAGGCGCTGCGGGAGCAGCCGCCGCCACGCGGCCGCGCTCCGAAGGGGCTGACGGCCCGCGACCGCATGGAGCGCACGCTGCTGACGACGCGTGGTCGTCGCCTCTACAAGAAGCGAGGCCAGACCGTGGAGCCGGTGTTCGGACAGATCAAGAGTGCCCGGGGCTGTGACGGATGTATGCGACGCGGCACGGCTGCCTGTGACAGTGAGTGGAAATTGCTGTGTGCCACGCATAATCTGTTGAAGCTCTGGCGAAATGGGAAGGCGGCCTGGATCAGTCGGCGCACGGGCCGTACCCGACAGCGGTGTGGTTGGGGAAGCGGAAAGAAGAACGGGGGATGACCCGCTCGAAAGCCCCGTTCCTCATGGGCTCAGCAAGAAAAGACCCGGCATGGCGCACCACGAAATCCGTGATGGATACCAGACAACTCGATCATGAGTTTGTGCAACACGCTCTTATGGTCAGTCATTGCACCCTACAAATGTAGGGATTTGCAGTGAAGTAAATCTCACATAGGATCAGCGCATACACACCACGGGGGTATGCATTATGGCACAAATCACCGGTTCATCTGCAATCGACTGGTCCACTCGCTCGTACGCACTGATCGATCCCGAGGCCCATCTTGCTACAGGTATCGGTCGATTCGATGAGATATTTACGTTGTTGGAGAACGACGCAAATATGACTAATATCAGTCAAACTTCAACCACATTTTCCGCAACCCTCAACGTGGGGGGACAGGTGACGGCTTCTGGGGTGGGGTTCGGGACGGACTTTTTTCAAGTCACCTCGTTTAACTACAGCAATACCGTCACGGGCGAGTTTATAACATGGACCGGCGCCATTCGTGATTTCGGCGGTCAGGAATTCTTTTCCTCTTTTACAACAGGAAACACCATCACCGGCGTCTCAGAAACGTTCATTGGCACAATTATTCCCGACTCCACGACCTTTACTCTGCTAGGGAGCTATACGGGCACATTGACTTCCCTGATCCTTACGGTTGGGGATACCACAACCACCATCAATGGCACCTTCGCCCTGTCAGGCGACATTTCCTTTTCAAATCTTACTGGAACAATTACCGGGATTTCTATCCTCTCGGGAACGAATACGATCAACATGACCGGCCTGTCGGTCGATTGGAGCGCGCTATCAGGCGGGCCGGACATATTGTCGGTCGCTGACCTTTTAACCACCGTCGGTTCCCAGATGTCCGGCAATGACACCATTACTTATACCAACAACTCAGGCGCCGCGATGACGTTCTCCGGCGGCGCCGGCGACGATACGTTCACTATCAACGGACCTAACGCAGATACGCTGATCGGAGGCGCTGGCAACGATACCTATGTCGTGGGCGTCGGCGACACAGTAGTGGAGAATCTCGCCGAAGGCACCGACACCGTGCAGAGCGCGCTGACCTATACCCTCGACGCCAACGTCGAAAATCTCACCTTGACCGGGGCGGCGGCGATCAATGCCACGGGCAATACCCTCAATAACGTCCTCACGGGCAACAGTGCGGTGAATGTACTCACCGGGGGCCTGGGCAACGATACCTATGTGGTGGGCGCCGGCGACACGGTGG
>CAZGYZ010000166.1:0-5021 GCA_964530675.1 uncultured Nitrospira sp.
GCCGGTTCTCCGTAGGAGTCATCACGTCCGGCGACGATACGAGTTGGCCTGACAAGAAAAGCTGGCCGGAACGAACCGGTTCAAAACCGGCGATTGCTCGAAGAATCGTCGTCTTTCCACACCCCGAAGGGCCAAGTAGGCAGAGAATTTCCCCTTCTCGCGCCGCAAACGAAATTTCCTGGACTGCGGGGCGTCCGGTTTCGTAGGCACAGGAGACATGGCGCAGCTCCAAGATCGACGAGGCCGGTGTGAAGAGGTTGCTCTGGAATGTGCCCTCCCCGGATGGGCGTGGCGCGGTGGAATGGTCTGAGATCACGGAATCACGATCCTTCCTCTAATAGGCTGTGGAAAATCTATCGTCGCGCGCGAGACAAGCGGGACGAGCGAGACAGGCCAAACGAGATGGAATCCCAATCTGTTCACGTCGCGCTTTTCTCGCATCTCTCGCACGTCACGCGCCAGGGCCTATGGGGCTGGTAGACTTTTTCAGCATCATGCTAGGCTGCGCGCCAATCTTTCGAGACCAACAAGGCCAGAGCCGGCAGACTCAGCAAGACGATGAGGAGCGCAGAGGGAGCAGCAAGCTGAAAATACTCCTCGCTCGCTTCCATCCAGACGCGAATGGCCAGGGTGTCGAATCCCACCGGCCGCAATAAGAGCGTTGCAGGTAACTCCTTCATTGTCTGTAGGAATATCAAGACCCAGGCCACGACAAATCCGTTGCGAATGAGCGGCAGAGTTACCCGCCGCCAGGTGGCACGCATTCCAAGGCCCAATGTGCGTGCGACCTCTTCCAGATTCGGAGACATCTGTTGCAACGCTGGCTCCAACGACTGGAGACCGGCTGGGAGAAAATGGATCACGTAGGCTACGATGAGGATCAGCACTGAGCCATAGGCCATCGGGGCCAGTTTAGTGAAGAGCACGAGGACGGCCAATGCTGCTACCGGTCCCGGAAGCACATAGCCGGCATAGGCAGCTTGTAGGCAGCCCAGGTTCAGCATGGTCGGGCGTCGGCTGGCAAGGTAGGCCAACGGCAAGCCGATTAATACGCCGCCTGTCGCGGCACTGGCTGCCAGGATGCCGCTGTTCCAGATAAATCCGAAGAACCGGCTGTCGATCGTGGCCTGGGCCTCGGGCGACAGACTCCATTGAATCAATAACACAGCCGGGAGTGCGAAGGCGGCACCAACGATGAGCCCGAGGTATCCGGTGACGGCAACGGTGCCGAGCCAACCATATTGACGTCGTTGAGGAGCCCGATAGCGGCCGGTGGTTTGATAAAACCGGCTACGTTGTCGGAACCACCGTTCAGTAATGAGAAAAATCAGTGCAAGAACAACCAGTAAGAGGCTCAAGATACTCGCCGCTGTATTGTCGGACCGTCCGGTCATCTGCTGGAACACGGCGTAGGTGAGTGTCTGGTAGCGAAGCAGTGACACAGCGCCGAAGTCAGACACGACGTACAAGATGACGAGCGCGACTCCAGCGGCAATCGAGGGGCGCATCAGCGGTAGTGTCACGCGCCAGAGGGTCGAGAGACGTGAAACACCGCTGGCGCGCGCCACCTCCTCGAACGACACATTCATGCTGAGGAGAGCGCTGCGGCTCAGGAGATAAACGAAAGGAAAGGTGTCCAATGCCATGACGATTGTCGCGCCCCAAAAGCTATGGGGCGAAAAGATTCTCGCCTGGGGCCCAGCTACGAGTTGCCAGAAATGCTCGACGGGGCCGCCAAATCCCAATAGGTAGGAAAAGACATAGGCCAGCACATAGGTCGGCATTGCCAATGGAAGGACCAAGGCTCCTTCCCACAGCCGGCGACCGGGAAACTCTGCGCGCGTAACCAGCCAGGCAGTCGAAACGCCCAGGACCAGCGTGATGACCGATACGCTTCCAGCCAGCGAGACGGTGTTGAACAGCAGCTCGGGAATGCGAGTCGCCCACAACCGGCTCCAGATGACTGGATCGGCGGAGAGGGCTTGTGCTGTGACATAGCCAAGCGGGAGCAGGATAATTCCCGCGCTGGCCAAGGCAATGAGCTGTAGCGGCGAAACAAGTTGGTGGCGAATCGTGCTCACGAGGGTCCCTTCGAGTTACCGGAGACCCACTTGTTCGATCAGGGTGAGCGTCGGCTCGCGCAGTTCGGCGAGTTTGGAGAGGGGGACCAGCGCCGCGCGGAAACTCTTTCGGTCTACTAGCGCCGGGTCTGCCTTCACGTCCTGGTGGAGAGGATATTCCTTGTCGAGCTCCGCAAATAGCTTCTGCCCTGCTTGTGCGACTAAGAATTCTACTAGCAGCTTGGCGCTGTCGAGGTGTTTGGTCGTCTTGATGATGCCGACGCCTGCGACGTTCATGATCGCTCCCATGCCGCCCTCTTGCTGATCAGGCATCACGACTGCAATCGGCGTTCCCGGCTGAGCGGCAAGATGACGGTACACGTAGTAATGATTCACGATACCCAGCGCGACTTGTCCCTTGGCGACGGCATCTACGATCTGCGAGCTTTTCTGGTAGACCTGGCTGTCCGCGTTGGCCTTGAGGCCTTGCAGGAATTGCTTGGTCTTTTCGTCGCCGTAAGTGGCGCGGATGACCGACACTCCTGCTTGCAGATACTCGCTGCCGGAATTCGGAATCGCAATCTTGTCTTTCCACTTTGGATCGGCAAGATCGAGAAGCGACTTCACTTGGTCCGGCTTTACCATCGTGGTGTTATACACCACGATCCAGAATCGCCCGGAGAGTCCTACCCAGGCATTATCCGACGCACGAAACTGCGACGGAATGGCTCGTTCGACTTCCCGCATATTCAACGGGTGGAGGAGCCCGGCTGTCCGGGCCAGTTCCAAACTGCCGGCGTCATTGGTGATCAGGAGATCTGCAGACGTACGATCGCCTTCAGCTTTCAGTCGATTGACCAATTCCGTTGTGCCGGACGACAACAACTCGATTTGAATGCCGGTGCTTGCCGTAAAGGCGTCGAGCACCGGCTTGATGAGGCGTTCCGAGCGGCCGGAGTAGATCGTGAGTTTTTCAGCGGCCGAGGCGGAAGGCACGAAAAACACTGGGACAAGCCCGGCGGCGAAGAGAAGAAGGAGACCCGAGAGGACCGTTCTGCGCGATGCGGAGAGGGAGTAGATGAATGACATGAGAAGGTCCTTATGGAATTGAAATTGATAAACTGTCTCAAAATAATACTAAAAAAAATCCAGTTCGTCAATGACGGCAGCGAGAACAGAGGCCGTAGAGCTCAAGTCGGTGGGTCTTGATCGTAAATCCGTTTCTGGTGGCGACTTCTTCCTGGAGGCGCTCAATGTCGCAGTTTTCAAACTCCACGATCTTTCCACAGTCGGTGCAAATAAGGTGGTCGTGGTGGCCCTTGTGCGAGATATTGTCGTACTGGGTCTGGGTGCCGAAGTGCCTGGCTTGTGCGAGGCCGGCATCGCAGAACAGATTGAGCGTCCGGTAGATTGTCGCGAGTCCAAGGTGAGGATCGGACTTAGCCAGCTGATGATACATGGCCTCCGCGGTAATATGCTCTTGCTGGAGGAAGGCGCTTAGAATCAATTCACGCTGACGGGTGACCTTGAGCTGATGTTTGCCCAGGTGCTCCTTCAGAATCTTCATTTCTTTTACATGCTTATTTGCCATCACGGGCCTCCAATGAGGTCTCATTAAAGACGAAACTATCAAGCTGGTCAAGTATCGCTGCGCGCAAACGAGGAATTGACGGAGATCTCCGGCGCTGTCTATAGTGCGCCTTCCAAACGACAGAACGTTCGCGCGATTACTAGCATGCGGAAACCCAATCAGATTACCGTCGACCGGGCCCTCCTGCTCTACGTGCTAAATCTGGCGGAACCTCACGGGCTGCTCAGTGACGTGAAGTTGCAGCAACTGTGTTTTCTGTGCGAGCTGCAGATGTTCGGCAAGGGCTTTAAAGGCTTTCACTTCGAGTTTTTCCGGTTTGCCTATGGAGCTTTCAGCAAGGATCTCGATAATGACCTCATGTCGCTACGCCGGAAAGAACGGGTAGAAAACTTTACGCCGTCAGACCAAGCTCAGGAAGAGGTTATTCCGTTGCTGGAGAAAGGTATTGAGGGAGTTGAGACAAACGAGAAGGTCGTGGAGATTCTGAAGGCGGTGGTAGCCGTGTATGGGCCTCAAGATAGCGGAGCGATTACCCAGTCGGTCGAGTCAGTCGAATTGAGTACTCCTCAGCAACCAGAGTTCAAGATCCCGATCCGCGATATAGTCTTCCATACGACGCTCTTAGTGCCGTCTCGCATCGAGGTGCAGGCGGAGTTCTCGTTGCCCGCCACGAGCCTGGCCAAGCTCAATCAAGCGATGGGATACTGAGAAGGGAAACCGGGGTAACGGGATAGCGGGGTAGTGGTCATCCGCGGTTATCCCCTTACCCCGTTGCCCCCGTGCACCTACTTAAGTTCTAACCTGTACAGCTCGCCGTACTTTTTCTCAACATACGATAAGAAGGGTTCAGGGTCGAGGCTCTTTCCCGTCACTCGTCGGGAGAGGTGATCCGGTGTGAACATCCGGCCCCAGCGATGAATCTTCTGTCCGAGCCAACGCTGCAGCACCATCAATTGTCCTGCTGCAATTTCATCCTCCAGATGCGGGATCTCCAGTTTAGCCTGTTCATAGAATTGAACGGAGTAGAGATTCCCGAGCGTGTATGTCGGGAAATAGCCGAAGGCGCCTAATGACCAGTGGACATCTTGCAGCACGCCCTCCGCATCGTTGGAGGGGACGATGCCCAGATATTCCTCCATTTTCTGGTTCCAGATCCCCGGCAAGTCCTCCGGACGCGTCCGGCCTTCAATGAGGTCCTGTTCGATTTCGAACCGCAGCATGATGTGGAGATTGTAGGTCAGCTCATCGGCTTCGACCCGAATCAGCGAGGGCTTCACGCGATTGATGGCTGCGTAGAATTGTTCTCCATCGAGCGAACGTAACTGATGATGAAATGTTTGCTGCAGCATGGGGTAAAAGAAACGCCAGAA
>CAZGYZ010000167.1:0-5005 GCA_964530675.1 uncultured Nitrospira sp.
TCCCATTTTCCCTCAGCATTTCTAATACTCATGGGACGGAAGTATAGCCAGCCACTATCACCAAATACAAGCAGAGGCCGTTCCGTTGAGAGGGAAACCTTGGCGAAGGAGTAGCCAAAGTCCATCGTTGCTATCAGAAGTGTCTACACGTAGGTGATTTTATGCGAGCACGACCGGTGCTGCGCGCGATGCCCGCCGGCACAACATGACAACGAAAAGACGCCATACCCTGAGGGAGGAGCAGTACTTTGCCGAACGATTTGCCGTTTTTTTGCCAGGAAAACCGGCGAGCAGAATAAACCTGGGAATATCAGAAGGTGGAAACGTCGATTCAGCTACCTCACATAAGTGGTCGATTCTACAAGTCTGTTAGGTCATCCTAGCATTCGTTATTACCCGTTAAGTCATTCTGGCACTCGTTATGCTCAGACACCACACGGGTTGAGCCTGGCTCATGAAGACTCACAACAGTTAGTTTTCAGTCCAGTAATATTTATAAGGAGGCTAGCAATGAAGAAGTCCAAGGTGGCAGTAAGTCTATCGGTTGCCGCACTCATTGGGGCACTCCTGGCCCCAACCTTCTCATTTGCACAAGCATCTAAATTTCAAAACATGCTGGTCCAAGCTCAGGTGAACGTCAATTGTAACTTTACATCAACTCCCACGATGAATTTCCCGAGCTATGATCCGGCCGATGTCAACGCCCTCCCTGCAAACCCGCTCGTCGGCAGCGTCGTGGTGGACGTTCGTTGTACGAGAGGCGCAACCGTGACGATCGGAATCGATAACGGAGCCAACGGCCCGGCCGCAGCAACTCTTGGTCTTAGCACCAGGGCAATGAAGTCTGGTACGTTTTATCTGGCGTATGACTTCTACAAGGACACCACATATACTACCCCGTGGACAAACAGCTCCCCCGGTTGGTACAGTTTCACCTCCGGCAGCAACGCCTCGACTTCTGTGCCGATTTATGGAAGGGTACCGGGAGGTCAGGACATCCCAGCAGGAACCTACCAGGACACAGTACAAGTGACGGTCAACTACTAATCAGCCAGAATCAAGACAGGTGAGAGCGTGGCAGACGCTCTTGACGCAGTGCACAGTACCGCAGCTTGACTCCAAATATGGAATCAAGCTGCGGTGCTTTTTAACGGAGTTGTGATGATTCAGCATGGTCCACGCACTTGGTTGCCGATTGTGGGATTGGCACTCAGCATCGCCCTGCTCGTATTGCCCCCTGGAGCACAGGCCGGAGCCCTGAGCATCAGCCCTGTACGGATCACGCTGGCGGCAGGGACCACGAGTGGGTTGATGACGGTCCGAAACGAGTCGCCTGATCCGGTTCGTCTCCAACTCAGCCTTCACACATGGCTGGAAAGCCCTGATGGCGCCATGCAACTCGCTCCAACCGAAGACCTGGTGGTCTTTCCTGGGCTACTTCAACTGAAGCCGAACGAGTCACGAAAAGTCCGGATCGGACTCCCCTCTCAGCAGAACGTCACTGTCGAGAAGACCTATCGAGTCTTTCTTGAGGAATTACCCGGTTCTTCCAAACTCGATCATAACCAGGTGCGAGTATTGGCGCGCATCGGTGTTCCGATCTTTCTTCAGCCCCGAGAACCAAAACCCGGCTGGGCGCCCGCCGTCTCTCACCCTGACGACAAGGGGTTTCGCCTTCAGCTGAAGAACACAGGAAACGTACATCTCATTCTTCAAGAGGTCACGGTGCGCGGCATAGGCCTCAAAGACCAGACCATCTTCGACCAGACGTTAACAGGCGGCTATCTACTGGCTGATTCCGTTCGTACCCATACCATCAATGTTCCGCTCGCTGATCGAGCCAAACTGACAGCATGCCGAATACACCTTGTCATGCCCGATGGGCCTCATGACGAAACGGTGGCATGTCCGCCAAGCCTCCTGAAGCAATAGCCCGGCTCGACACGAGAGAAGAGACAGGGTCGTTTCGATGCTGAAGCCTTGGCGTACATGGACAGAGTTCCTCTGCATAATCCTCGCGTGCGTACTGGTGTCGGCGCCTCTGTCCGCATGGGGCGCCGACGAACCTCCCGGGACCGAACAGCGGGCCATCTTGGACTTGTTCGTCAATGAGGCAGCGTCGGGAGAAACAACCGCCGTGCTTCGGAGCGGGGATGTGGCGGTGAAAGTTTCCGACCTGTTGCAGACGGGGCTGCATGACTTTGCGGGGACGCGACGGATCATCTTCGGGGCAGAATATGTCGCCCTCGCATCGTTGGCGCCAGGCATCACATTCCAGATGGATGAAGCCAGCTTGGCCTTGCGGGTCACTGCGGACCCAAAGTTCCTCCCAACGACATCGTTGAACTTTCGGCAAGCACGCCCTCCTGGGACCATCTATCGAACCGACACGAGCGCGTTCCTCAACTATAGCGTCAGCGCGAACGACTTCAAACAAGTCCAGGCGTTTGGTGAAATGGGCATGAGCTACGAGGGGCACCTGCTCACGTCCAACATCTCACGGCGAGCAGACGGATCCATCGTACGGGGCCCCACCTTGCTCCGGCTCAACGATCCGATCGAGCTCCGTCAGGGACAGGTGGGAGACATGTTTGCCACATCGGCCAATCCACTGGGCGGCGCGGCCTTTCTCGGAGGGATCGGCGTCACGAGGGAGTTCAACCTCGATCCCTATTTCTATCGGTTCCCCGTTCCCAGCCTGTCGGGAACTGTACTCACTCCTTCCCGTTACGAGGTGTACATGAATGATCAGTTGATCCGTCGCGGTGAACTGCAGCCAGGACGCTTCGATCTGGCCAACCTACCGGCATCCGTCGGAAGCGGGAACATTCGTATCGTGACTCAGGATAGTTTTGGCCGGACACACGAAATCGGATCGCCCTACTACCTTTCAACGAGGTTACTGTCGCCCGGCCAACAGGAATACGCCTACCACGCCGGCTTCGTGCGAAACGATATCGTGATACAGAGCTTTCAGTATCAGGCCCCCGCCTTTATGGCTCGCCACCGAGTCGGCGTACTCGATACACTTACGCTGGGCCTCCGTGTGGAAGGGGACACTAACCTCATCTCGGGAGGGCCCACTCTGTCTTCCCGCATGCCCTTCCAGCTGGGAGAGGTGGAGCTATCCGTCGCCACCAGCTATCAAGGCGGCGATTCCGGCACCGCCGCTTCAATCGCCTATGTGTACTGGGGAAAGCACTTCAGCCTCGGAAGTACGCTGATCGCCATGTCTCCGCACTATTCAACGATTAGCCTGCTGGCTCAAGCAGATCGCAAAGTATGGAACGCGGTCGGATTCATCGGCATGCCCCTGGGTCCTCGTGCCAGCGTCACCCTCCAATACGCACAGGGATCGAGTCGAGACCATGGCGTCGTCTCGAGTTACGGCGCCAACTGCAACGTACGGCTGTCTGACCGATTCTCCTTGTTCTCCTCGGCAAACCATTCGGCCTCACAGTTGACCGATGCCTCGACGTCGGTCTTTGTGGGCCTGAACATCATCCTTGGCCAATCAACCAATGCCACCGCCTTTCTCGAACAACGGGACGGGAAAGACGATGCCGGGCTTCGGGTTCAAAAAGGGCTGCCTGCGTACAGCGAAGGCTATGGCTACCTTGTCAATGCCAGCAGCGGTGAACGACAACGCGCAGATGGGCTGTTCCAATACCAGGGCCCCTATGGGCGCTACGAACTCCAACACACCATGACCGACGGCCGAGATAGCACGAGGATGACCGCTGCCGGCGCCCTGGTGACAGTGGGGACCTCCGTTGCTGCAACAAGACCTGTGACCGACAGCTTCGCAGTGATCAAGGTTCCAGGCGTCGAAGGGGTTCGCGGGTACCTGTTCAATCAAGAAGTCGGACGCACAAACAGCCGGGGGGATTTAGTGGTTCCGAACATGCTGTCTTACTACGGAAACACTTTGAGCATCGAAGACAAGGACATTCCCCTGGGGTATCGCATCGATGCAACCCAGCAGACGCTGGCCCCGCCCCTCAGAGGCGGCGTGTTGGCCTCGTTCCCGGTCCACCGGCTGCAAGCCATCACGGGATCGATCCGCCTTACGGAAGAGGGCCGCGAAATCATTCCGGCGCACGGTGAGTTCAGGATCGACAGCGGCGCCACGCACTACGAGTCGCCGCTGGGGAAAAACGGCGAGTTCTATTTCGAGAATCTCCCGGCCGGACAACATTCGGGCATCATCGAATTCAACGGACGCCAATGCCCGATCAACATCGAAGTGCCTCAGTCGGCCGAGTCGTTTGTGAAACTAGGAATCTTGACATGCTCCGCCACCGCACTCTGACAAGCGCCCGAATGATCCTTGCCACGGCTCTCTTTTCCATGGCCGTCCCCGATATGGCGCATGCGGTCTGTCAGATCAATCTTTCGACCCTTAACTTTGGGAACTATGATCCCCTAGAGACCAGCCCTGTCGATTCGGTCGGCAATCTGACGTATTTCTGCTCGCAGCCTGTTCCTTTCGTGACCATTACCATCGATCGAAGCGGAGCGGAAAATGTTCTCAATCGACGCATGAACAATAATTCCGCTGGACAGGACACCGATGCCTTGCTCTACAACATCTATCTCGATGCTGGGCGAACGGCCATCTGGGGCGATGGTACACAGGGATCACAAATCTGGTCGGCTCCGAGCCCTGCCGTGCGCACAAGAATAAACGTGCCGATCTATGGTCGAGTTCCCGCAGGACAGAACGTCGGTGTCGGCAGCTATGGTGATACCCTGATGATCACGATCAACTATTGATAGCGCTTCGTGGACCGGAACATGCTGTCTAAATGGAGGAGCAGGAAAGACGTGGCACGCATCACAAGAACGGCACGTCCTGTTGGACGGATGACATTGGCCATGTTGGCGGCGTTTGTGATGTGTTCTTCGCTCGCGTTTGGTGCAGCCAAACAGCAAAACATGCCGGTCCTTAGCCAAGTCACCGTCAACTGCAGCTTTCAGTCCACCCCTTCGCTGAACTTTCTGA
>CAZGYZ010000168.1:0-4982 GCA_964530675.1 uncultured Nitrospira sp.
CCGCGTCCCGCACGGTGTTGAGTGACCTGAATATGGAGATGCCCACCGGGGTTCATCGCTTCACATGCGTTCTTGAAAATACTGAGAAAGACTTGCTGGAGCTTGGCTTCGTCGCCGCGAACCGGTGCGATGATCGTTGCATAGTCCTTGGTCACCTGGATCCTGGTGACTTCGAGGTCGGTCGTGATCAGTGTGAGTGCGCTCTCGATCACTTCGGGGATGCGGATGAGCCGTCGAGTCAGTTCGAGCGGTTTGGCAAAGTCCAAAATCTCATTCAGGATGGCTTCGATGCGGATCAAATCTCGCATCGCGTTCTCGATGCGTGTCTGCGGGTCGAAGTCGAGGATGCCTTCACCCGTGACTTCCTCCAGTTGGGCGCGGATTGAGGCGAGAGGCTCACGTACTTCTGTGGCCAGGAACATGCTGAACTCACCGATCGCGGCCTGCCGTTCTTGTTTTCTGATGATGGGTTCCGAGGGGCTCTGGGCTGATGTTGCCCCGGGGGCGCCGGCTAGCCCGGCAGCGGGAGCCTGGCCGTTTGGCGCGGGTGCTTGGAGAATGTCCGCGATCTTCACAATAGTCGGCTCAAGCGTGCGGGCATCCGTTTGCTGGTAACGTCCGGCTTCTTTTGAAGCCAAGGTGATGGTCCCGCCTACTTGTCCCCGGACGAAGAACGGCACGACGAGTGAGGAGAGAAGCCGGTCCTTGAAGAGATATTTGTGGTCGAGGAACCGACCCTGTGTGGAGGCGAGATCATGATCCACGCGTGGCTTCCGATGGCGGACCGCCCAGCCGGAGGCTGAGCTGTCGAGCGTGAGGCGGTGGCCAGGCTTGAGATCTTTCTTGCCGTCCTTCTGTTCGCTTTTTAGATCGCCGGCCAGTCCCAGGACTTCGACATTGCCTGCGAGCGGATCGTAGCGGCAGGCCCAGATGCGATCATAGGCGACGTATTGGTTGGCATCCGTCAAGACGGCAATAATCTTATCTTGGAGTTCCGGTGTGAGCTGTGTTCCGGGAGCCGTGAACATTTCTGTCGGAGAAGGAGGAGGGGGGACCGGCTCGTGTGCGACAAACGGCCGGCTGAGCAGGACATTCATATCGAACAGCCCTTCGCGATCCAGCGCCTTCGTGATGTCGTCGCTGGCCTGCTCTATCAAGCCCTTCTCTTTTTTTGCGAACGTGGCGCTTTCTTTTCGCCCGATGACGAGGAATCCGTAGGTCCGGTTCCGGTGCAGAAGAGAAACCCCGAGCAACGATTTCGTGCCCGGCGTAATCAAACGAAGGCGAATGGTGCGTCCTCCCTCCTGATCGCTCGTGGGAGGCGCTGCAGCGATGGAAGGGGCTGAAAGCGTTCTGAGAATGGCTTGAATGTCTCGGGGCGTGAACCCTCGTGCGGCATGGCTGACCAGCGGGCCTTGGTCACGGTGGAACACGGCGGCAAGCGCCGCGTCGACCGGCAACTCGTTGAGCACGGATGTCAAAGTCCGTTGGAGATGCGTCTCAGGAATCGGTTTACTCTGTGGAGCAGTGGGTGTCATTCGTAGGTTAGGCTAGTCAGTCGCGTATTGTAACAACGCACGCCGAGCAATTCAATGAACATCTGGTTGTTTTGGTTTATTGTCACGACTCAGGTAGATAGGCCGAAGGTCGAAGTTCCGAACACTTCAGCCTGAACCCCTTCAGCCTATCTACCTGAGTCGTGACCAACGGTCTTCCTATTCGTCTGGATTGATAATCTTGGGCGGGCGTTGAGGGAATGAATGAGGATCAGTGGGGCGGTGATCAGCGATCCGGGAGTTGAGGATCATGGTGACCAGACTGATCACGATCGCGCCGCCGATTGCCGGCCAAAATCCCGTGACCGAGAACCCGCTGACCAGGTAAGCCGTGAGTTCCAGGAGGAGTGCGTTGACCACAATGAGAAAGAGCCCCATCGAGAGGACGATCAAGGGAAGGGTCAGCACAAAGAGAATGGGCCGGACTAATAGGTTCAGAAATGTGAGCACGAGAACCGCAGCGAGTCCGGCGCCGAGCGAGTCGATTTCCAGCCCCGGCACGATCATGACCGCCAGAAATACCGCAATGCCCGTGATCAAGACTCGAATGACCACCGCGCGAAACCCGCCGCTAAACAGGTGGCTGTTGAGCTCACGTCTGGAGTGAAGCATGGGCATCGATCACGTTATTGCGTCGGAACCGGCTGCACGAGGACCGGGACGCGCTTGGTTGAAGAAAAATGGACTTCTGTGGCGACCAACAGGTTGGCGCCTTTCTTTTCGCCTTTCGTGGCCGCGATGACGACACGATCGCCTACCTCAGGCCTGTTGGCTCCTTTCGGATTGCTCTCGTCCCTGTACCGGGTTTGCTTGTTGAGCCGCACGTTTACTGACTGGCCCTTGGGCGTTTTGATTTCGACCTGGTTTGCGTCGATGGCGATAATGGCCCCAAGCACATGCAGGTCGGCGCCGTGGGCGAAGCTTGGCGTCACAATGAAGAGACCCGTGAGAATCATAATCACGCGTAACCACATGGGTGAATCCTTTTCCCTGTATATGAAGATCGTTGTTGGTTTGTTTCGTTTGTCTGGTTGAAAGATTAACCAGATGAACCAAATAAACCAGATAAACAAAATAAACCGGACTAGTGGTGATGCCCGCGATCGGTCTTTGCCGCCGCGTCGTTTCCCTGTAGAAATTCCCCGAAGGCGGCCTCTTCTTCCAGATCGTGCTTCGTCTTGGGATTCAGCGCCTTCATCCGGCCGAGTTCTTCCGGTGTCAGTTGTGGGAGATGGCGAATGAAGTGGACCAGCTTCCAACTGTCCTTGTCCTCTGCGGGGTCGCCCTCTCCCCAGGCCGGCATGGCGGTGAAGCGGATACCGTTATGGATGACCCAGAAGATCTCACCATCTGACATCGATTGGATGTTGGGTAACCGGAGGTCCAGCGCTTTGGGGTTGACGTTCTTGCCGATGGGCGTCTGGCCGCTCCCGTCGTTCGCATGGCAGAGTGCGCAGTGATCGGCGAAATGCGCCAGCGATTCTTTGATCACGTCGGGGCTCAAGGGGATGGGATTCTGCGTGTTTCGCTGTTCGATCGGGATGGCCAGATGGCGAATTTGCCGCGCGATGAAGACTTCCAGGGCATGAGGCTCGGTTTTGGCACTAAAGCCGGTCGTGAACAATTGATACCCTATCCATCCTAAGGCGCCGACAATCCCAACGCCCATGACGATGAAGGAGACGATCAGTTTCGTTCGCATGGCAGCAAGCAATCACTATACAAAGTCTTTTGCCTGATTGCCACAGGGCTAGCCAGACTGAGCAGCGCTGCGCGGTTTTGCAAGGCGAAACAGCAGCAGGGCGATGACGGGGAGATGCATCAGCAGTCCGCTCATCCCCATGAACGATTCGCCGATCCAGAAGGTCATGCTGAGGTTGAAGGCCAGAACGCCGTAATAGAGGCCGACGCCCAACAGGAGTTGAGGCGTGGCCGACGGAGGCGGCGAGAGTGCGGGGAGTCGCCGTTCGAGCGGAAAATAGATGGCAAGGGAGATGAGCCCGACGACGGCCCACCCGACATAATTCGCGAAGGGCACGCCGAAGTGTAGGCCTGGGTCCGGATAGTAATAAATCTTTCCCAGGAACCAGCGGTCGCCGCGGAGGGCTACCGGATCGATGACCATATCGATAAAGGCAAACAAGAAAGCGGTCAGTAAGAGCACCGGCCAACTCGTCCGTGCGCGCATATCAAGATGGAGCGGTTTGAGTATCGGCCATGTGGAAGCAGCGGACGATCCGATTGGAAGAATGAAACAGAGCGCAACGCAATAGGCGGCGTAGAGAAGAAAACTGAACGAGATGGAGTCCATGAACGGGACATCGAAGAAGTAGAGTTCCTGGCCTACGGTCGAGCCATTGTAGTGGTACCACCCGAAGGGAATGCCGGTGCGCGTAGACGAAAATTCACAGACGAAGGCCGTGGCCCAGCTAATCAGCCAGAACCGCCAGGTTCGCGGCCAGCCGATCAGCTTGATCGCGGCAAACAAGAAGGCGGCCAGAAAGACGAAGACGTAGGGACGGAAGACTATCGTTTCCAGGAACAGGGCGAGAATGTCCATCGACGGGTAATGTTTAATGGTGAATGTTCAATGTTGAATTAGGAGATTTTTGGGAGTCCGCCATTTAACATTCATCATTCAACACTCAACATTCACAATTACACGTACTTGTGGTCTCTGAACCAGCGGACAGCTTTTTCAAGTGCCACCTCCGGCGGCGTGAGTGGGATGCCGAGTTCCCTGATTGCCTTGCTGCAGTCGTAGTGCATCTTATATTTGGCCATCTTCACCCCCTCCAGCGGAATACGAGGGGACTGGCCCGTGAGATTCGCGATCCATTGATTGACATAGGCTAACGGAAGAATTGCCAATCTGGGCAACTTGATCGAAGGCGCTTTGATGCCGGTCAATCGGCTCATGATCTCGAACACCTCGCGCAGCATGAGGTTTTTATTGCCCAGAATGTAGCGCTCGCCGATCCGTCCCTTCTCCATCGCGAGCAGATGGCCGGCTGCCACGTCATCGACGTCCACGATATTCATGCCTGTTTCGATATAGGCCGGCATGCGGCCCTTCATGAAATCCACGATGACCTGCCCTGTCGGGGTCGGTTTCACATCGCCTGCGCCGACCGGGGCACTCGGATTCACGATGACGACCGGCAGCCCTGCTTTCGCGAGTTTTACGACCTCTTGTTCGGCCAGGTACTTCGACCGTTTGTAGTGGCCGGCCATCTGTTCGAGAGAGACGGGCGTTTCTTCCGTGCCGAGCCCTCCACCAGGCGGAAGGCCGATCGCGCCGATGGTGCTGCAGTAGATAATCCGCTCGACACCGACGTCGCGGGCTGCTTCCAGCAGATTCTTGGTGCCGGTGACGTTGATGTCGTAAAAGATCGAGGGGTCTTTGGCCCAGAGCGCATAGTGCGC
>CAZGYZ010000169.1:0-4952 GCA_964530675.1 uncultured Nitrospira sp.
TTAGGCGTCGATTGAGCTGATTCCTTTTCCCCTTCAGCGAGTTTCTTCACCGCCCAAAAAAAGTCGCTATAGAACTGAGGGCTGCGCACTGTATCGCGCTCAACGACCACGGTCGTATACTCCGTCCCGGTCGGAAAGACGGGAATCAGCCAGAGGAGATGCCACCAGGTATAGGATTTTTTATGGAGTTCGGTGGTCTGGTTCGCCGCCACCATGACGCGGGTCATCTGGTTGCTGGAAGAGAATAGCGTGACGGTTGCGGCGACCGTATGGGACAGATCTTTATCGTCTTTGGATCGCATCTCCCGATTCGCCAGAATAATGTGACTTTTCGAGTCAGCCTGCTGAATCAGAAAGCCCTGCTGCGAGAGAACCTCCAGCACAGCTCCCCACGTCACATCCATCGGAACAGAAATCGACTCCGAATTGCCTTTCACCTGCTGACTCGCTGAAAACGCCCCCTCATAATGCGCCGGCTCTGAGCTACAGCCTACAACAAGCAAGACGAAAAGAAGAACTATCCACCGGCTTCCTTGAAACACACCAAACATATACTTCTGCCCCGTTGCATCCGTCATGACATCCTCCCGACTGAAAAAGTGAGCCCAGCTAAAACGCCATATTTGCGGTATTGTCTTTGTCCAAGCCCTTGCTCTCCTTCAGCGCATCGTTCAGTCCAATCTGATCGATACCCTGAATACCGCTCCCTATCCGAATATCAAAGTGGCGTTTGTCCGCTGCGCGCGCAGAAGCGCGCACAGCAGACGAACTCATGGCTCTATTGCGGCGGACGAATGCGGGTTCCCGGTAAGCTGGAACTGCCGGGTTCCGTGAGGGTCATCCTATCGCCGTCCACCACGATGTTTCGCACTTCTAGACCGGGAACAGCAGGATCGAAGATGCCCGCGGTGGCGCTCGTATCGATAATTCTCGTAAAGGTTACATTGTTGTTCGCCCCCACGCTATAGGTGCCTCTCTCGATACCGTCGCTGCTGGAAAGGGCTTCATCCGTCACCAGCACGAAGGTGCCGTTCTCAAACAGCGTCAGCACCGCCAGAGATCCTGGTACTCCATCGGTATTATTAAATCGCCAGGCACCAACGGCTGGATCCACAGGGACGGCGGTGTCAATGACGCGCGTATAGATATCGACTCCATTGACGGTCAACGTATTACCATTGACGGTCATGGTAAGGGTCGCTCCAAGGGACGGTGGGCCTGCGAGACCGTTCGCCCCGTTGGTATCCCTCTGGATAGTCCCGGTAAAGGCACCCGTCGCCGGGTCATACGTATAGGTGCCTCGCTCCATGCCGTCTATTCCTGTTGGATCGCTCGACCCATCTTCAGAAATGACGTATGTCCCGTCCGCCATGGCAGTAAAGACGACGAAGTTTGCCCCAAAGCCTGGCTGGTTCTGCGCAAACCAGCTGCCCAGGATGGCAAACTGCTGCCCCAACGTCTGGGTTGCCTGTGCAGCGCTCACCAACGGCTGCTGAGCATTTGCCGTAGCCAATAGTTGCCCGACAGCAGCTTCAAATGTAGCCGTGCTCTGCCCAAAGTCCACCGCATCCAGCAGTTGAATGGCCGGGGTCACAATAGGCAGGACATTGTTAAATGTTTGCAGCAGTCGGGCCAAATTGATCCAGCGGGGATCGGCAGGGTCTGGGCTGTTCAACTCAAACACGGTCCAGGGCGTGACCTGAGGCGCCACCGGAATAGGACCAAACACATTCTTCCCGTACGAGAACGTGACGGTAGTATCACCAGATCGATACGAGAACTGCCCTTGCGCGTTGGTCCTCCCAACAAGGCCTGATGAGGTCGCATAGGATAACCCTGCGACTGGTGCATCGACGAACGTCCCCGTCGACGTCGGAGCCGCAACCGGCGTCCCTCCGCCTCCGTCCCCCCCGCCTCCGCTACAGGCCACCAGCCACATCGCCGCACCGACTATGAATACCGCTTTCATCATTCCTCGTTTCATCGCACGCTCCCTTCCGTTAAAGGCACCCACCCGTCCCACCTCCTACCAATCTTCTAGCAACCGTAGACCCAGCATCACGGCACATCGCTGAATCTGCCCACGATCGTTCAGCAACCCGAACAGAGCTCAGATTCGATCCCATCGCAAGCCGATCATCCGCTACTGCGAAGCAGTCCTACAATTCCTCAGAAGTCATACGCTAAAGCGCGTACGCGCCGTGATTCATGTGCCCTGCACATGGATTCGCTCATTCCTGCGAGATCCCCGATCGCACCATCATGAGCGCCGCCGCCGTTCGACCTTTCACACCGAGCTTTGCGTAAATTCTTTGCAAATGCTTCTGCACGGTACGTGGACGCACCCCCAGCATTCGCGCCAATTCATTGGTGGCCTCTCCATTGGCCAAAAGGCTCAAGACCTCTCGTTCGCGCTTCGTAAGGCTCGTCAGTGTGTTATGCATTGGTCGGAGCAACTTCACGAGGCGCATGTTGCGTGCAGTGTGCGTTCCTCAAATTGTTTCTGATTGTATTTAGGCGACGGGGACTGCTAAAACAATACGCCGGTTGGCGTACGGGTAATTATTGAGTCTGACCCTGCGGTCTTCAGGACGATGCATGCGGCGACTCACACACCGCGACTTTGACCGACTTTCGAACTACCTCCTCGACCTCTACCAATTCCGTGACCACGAAACCTTCGTCGCGCACACCCTGCAGACATTGCACCACCTTATTCCTTGTGAGCGAGTTACCTATAACGAAATGAGTGTCGAGAAGAAAATGGCCTACGCGAAATGCACGCCGGACGATCCTCGCATCCGTCAATTAAACTCTCTCTTCACGAGTTTGATGCATCACCATCCGTCCGTCCGGCACCTGCAAGCAGATCAAACACGAGAACGTGAGGCGCTTCGCATTTCGGACTTTCTCACCGATCGCCAATTTCAAGAATCGCCCCTGTACCGGGACTACTTCAGATATGTCGACACAACACATCAACTCGCGGTGAGCATCGACAGTTTCTTCATCAACGTTGCGCTCAATCGCCACAAGCGCGATTTTTCCGACGAAGAGCACGCCATGCTCACACTGCTGCGCCCGCATCTCGCACTCGCCTATCGCAACGCGGAGCAGGCCTCGCAGGTCATGAAGAACCTGTCCGGACTTACGGCAACCGGCGCAGCTGTAGTCCGAATCGATCAACAGGGTCTGATTGCATGGATGACCCACAATGCGGAAGACTTGCTTCGCACTTATTGCCACACGACTTCAGGCAAGCATCTTCCTCCCATGATAAGAGAATGGTTCCAAGTACAGTCAGCGATGTGGCTAGGCCACACTACACATCTGACTTCGCCCCAGTCCCTGACCCTGAATCACCACCAAGGCACGCTCACGTTGAGCCTCATGAGAACCGAGGCGGAGTGGTGGATCTTATGTAAAGAACGCCGTAGGGATGTGGGCCACGCTGAAATGGAAGAGGCCGGGCTGACCGCCCGTGAGACCGAAGTGCTTCGATGGGTTGCCCAGGGAAAAACGAATATCGAGACCGCCACCATCCTTGGAACAAAACCGGCCACCGTCAAAAAACACCTGGAACGGATTTACCTAAAGCTCCGAGTGGAAACACGAACCGCAGCAGTCGCACACTTCAAGGGATTCCACATCGACACCTAACCGAGAGCGCAACTCGCCTGCGTTAGGGATGTTTCCCAATCCATTCCCGCACAACCCGGAAAAACTCATCCGGCTCTTCAAGATAGGGCAGATGCCCACTCTGCTCAAATACTGCCATCGTCGCATTCGGAATCCCATCCCGTAGCCGCACAACCTGTGACACTGGTGTGACAAAATCGTCGGCCCCAGCCAGCACGAGCGTGGGCACACAAATGTCCTTGAGCCTCGGCTCAAGCGTATAGGTCGCAATGAGAGATGGCATCACACGGCACGCCTCAATACAGAACTGCACTCGACCCAAGGCCTGCTCAATTAGCCCGTTGGTTGGCCGATGAAAATACAACGGCGCTAAGCGATGAAATTGTTCCTTGCACACTTCGTCGCTCGTGACCTGACTAAAATCCAGCAACGCCACCACTTCGTCCGAAGCCCCTCGCTCCTTCATATTGGCAATCACCTCGGGGAAGTAATCGAACGCAGGAACGGCCCCTATGAGAATCAGACGATCGATCCATTGCGGATACCGAAGAGCATATTCCAGAGCAACAAATGCCCCCAAGGAATGGGTGGCGATAGAAATCTTCCCAAAGTCCAGATGCCTTCTGAGGCCCTCTGCATCGTGCGCCAACTGTTCCCACGTGAGCGTCTCGATTGGCGAGCGACCGGATCGGCCATTACACCGATGGTCGTAGTACACAAGCTGGAAGATCTCCCCAAGCCGGTCCAGCCCAGGATGGACCAGCGTATGGTCCATCCCCAAGCTTCCGTGCATCACCAGGCAAGGTTCGCCTTGGCCGACAATCGTGTAAAATAATTTCGTCCCATTGATCGATGTGTATGACATGCGCGGAACTATAGGGAAACCACCTCCCACATTTCAAGCCTCTACACCTCAAACTCAAGTGGGGCCAGAGTGGACTTCCCGAGATTTAACGGACACCGTGTTGTGGTCGTGAGAACATGGGAGGATCTATGCGCAATCGGCGCAGATCGCGGAATGTCCGAGGTACGTACGCGTTCATCAAAGCCCGTCGAGGGGTCGAGAAAAGAGGCCCATGAATCGATTGTGACGTATTCGAGGTGTGATAGAGTGGAGTCGGCGCCAAGGTTGTGAGTACTTGAGGCTCCTATGAGATCAACGAACTTCGCTCCACTCGACCTCTCCGATTACGAGATCTCTCCTGAACAAGGCTTTCTCCCGCCTGACCCGCTCGGTTGTCTTCCGGACTCTTTCATGCTCAATGATCTTGGGCATGAGCTGCCGAAATTGTTGAGTGCTCGGACGGTCCGAC
>CAZGYZ010000170.1:0-4925 GCA_964530675.1 uncultured Nitrospira sp.
GTCATGCGGCCTTCGCGCACGCGCCGTTCATAGGCCTCGTCGAGATAGACGAGCATGACCACGCCAGTCTCAGCCGCCACGCCGGCCAAGGCGATAATGCCTACCCAAACCGCCACGCTCATATTGTAGTTCAGATAGTCGAGATACCAGATGGCTCCGATCGCAGCAAAGGGGACAGACAAGAGCACGATCAGCGATTTTGCCATCGAACGGAAGTTGAGATAGAGCAACAAGAGAATGATCCCAATGGTGACGGGGACAACCAACTTTAACCGTTCTTCGGCCCGGACCAGGTGCTCGTATTGACCGGCCCAGACCAGCCGGTAGCCAGAGGGTAATGTCACTCGCTCCCGGACCGCTCGTTGGGCGTCTTCGACGTAGCCGCGAAGATCGCGACCGCTGACCGCAACCGAAACCAAACCGGCTAATGCTCCTGCCTCATCCGCAATCGACGGCGGCCCCTGGGTGATGACGAGATCGGCAATTTGTCCGAGCGGAATCTGCGCGCCGCTCGGCGTGGGAATCAGCACCCTCTTGAGCCGGTCCGGGTCATCGCGCAGTTCGCGTTTGTAGCGCACATTGACTGAATACCGTTCCCGTCCCTCGACCGTAGTCGTGACGGTCTCGCCGCCAATGGCCGAGGTGATGACCGCCTGCACATCTCCCACCGTCAGACCGTAGCGGGCAGCTTCACGTCGATTTACGGTCAGATCCAGGTAATAGCCTTCATTCAACCGTTCGGCAAACGCGCTCTTCGTGCCCGGCACAGTGGCCAAGACCTGCTCGATTTCCAAGCCGATTTTCTCGATGGTCTTCAGGTCAGGCCCCAGGACTTTGATGCCGACCGGGCTCCGCACACCGGTCGTGATCATTTCGGTGCGGGTTTGAATCGGCATCCACCAGATGTTGGGAAAGCCGGGAATGCGTAGCTTGGCATCCATTTCATCCAGCAAACGATCCCAGGTCATGCCGGGGCGCCATTGTTCTTCCGGTTTGAGGGTGATCGTGATCTCAGCCATGCCGACAAAAGCCGGATCGGTGGCGGTCGGGGCCTTCCCCATTTTGCCGAACACCCGTTCCACTTCCGGGAAGGTCGTGAGTAACTGATCCTGGACCTGCAACACCTTGGCCGACTCAGGAATCGAGAGACCAGGGACAGTGGTCGGCATGTAGAGAATCGTTCCCTCGTTGAGCGGCGGCATGAATTCCGCGCCGAGCCGGGAAAAGATCGGCGCCGTGAATCCCACGACCACCACCGCCAGTCCGAGCGTCAACCACCGGACGCGCAACGCGCCGGAGATAATGGGCCGATACAGCAAGACCAACAGCCGGTTCAACGGATTCTTGGCTTCCGCTAGGATGCGCCCCCGGATAAGGAGGACCATCAGCACTGGAGCCAAGGTCACCGAAAGCGCTGTAGCAAAGAGCATTGCAAAGGTCTTGGTGTAGGCCAGGGGTGTGAACAATCGTCCTTCTTGGGCTTCCAGTGCAAAGATTGGCAAGAACGACACGGCAATCACCAGCAGCGAGAAGAACAAGGGGCGACCGACTTCTTTGGCCGCCGCAATGATGGTCTCTGTCCGGTCCAAATGAGGACTCTGTTCCAACCGCTTGTGGGCGTTCTCCACCATGACGATGGCCGCATCCACCATCGCGCCTATGGCAATGGCAATCCCGCCGAGCGACATGATGCTGGACGTGATATTCAGATAGGCCATGGGGATGAAGGCGAGCAGCACCGCCACGGGGAGGATGAGAATTGCCACCAGGGCACTGCGGAGGTGAAACAGAAACACGACCGCGACCAGACTGACGATGATACTTTCCTCCACGAGCTTTTCGCGCAGTACGGTGATCGCCCGATGAATGAGATCTGACCGGTCATAGGTGGAAACGATATGAATGTCCTTCGGCAAGGCCGGCGTGATCTCTGCCAGCTTTGCTTTGATTCGCTCGATCACAGCGAGGGCGTTTTCGCCGGCCCGCATGATCACGATGCCTCCGACCACCTGGCCCTTGCCGTCCAGCTCGGCAATGCCTCGACGCTGGTCCGGCCCGATTTGGACATGGGCAATGTCCCGGATCAAAATCGGCGTGCCACGTCCATCCGTCCCAACTGGGATCAGCTCAATGTCCTCGATCGAGCGCAGGTAGCCTCTCCCTCGAATGATGTATTCGGTGCCGGCCATTTCTAAGACACGGCCACTCACCTCCGCATTGCTATTTCTGACTGCTTCGATAATCGTCTTGATCGGCAACCGGTAAGCCGCCAACGTGTTCGGGTCCACTTCGATTTGATACTGCTTCACAAACCCACCGACTGCCGACACTTCTGCCACGCCAGGCACGCTTTCGAGCTGGTAGCGCAGATACCAATCTTGAAGGCTGCGGAGCTGCGCCAGGTCGTGCGCGCCTGACTCATCGACCAATGCATACTGATAGACCCACCCGACGCCGGTCGCGTCAGGACCGAGAGTCGGCGCGACTCCGGCCGGCAACCTCCCGCTCAACTTCTGCATGTACTCCAGCACACGACTACGTGCCCAGTACAAGTCGATCCGGTCCTCAAAGATCACATAGACATAGGAGACTCCATATTCTGAAACTCCCCGCACCCGTTTGACTTTCGGCCCAGCCAGCAGAGACGTGACGATTGGATAGGTGACTTGGTCTTCCATCAACGTGGGGCTGCGCCCTTGCCACTCGGTGTAGATCGTGACCTGAACATCGGACAGGTCCGGCACCGCATCCAGCGGAACTCGAAATCCCGCCCACAGGCCCCAGGCACCCAACAGCAAGACAAGGAGGATGACCAGGATCGGATTGCGAGCGCTTCCTTCAATGAGTCGTGCGATCATGAGGGATTACATCCCTCCCCCGGCAACCGAGAACTGAAACTTTTCGGCAATGGCCGGTTTCCCTGGTATCGTCACGTTGGCTGTCACGACCCATGTCCCGCCCATACCGAACATCACCGTACCTTCATAGAGTCCATCCTTCGTATGACGAGCCGCCACCTTGGAATCGGTCATGCCCGGCATCGGCATCGTATAGACGAATAGGACTTGGGCATTGGTCACTGGCTTGCCAGCCTGATCGTTCAGCGTGAGCTTGAGCAGCACGTTACCGGCCTTGGGGTTTTCCGGCGACGTTTTCAACGTGAGAGATAATCCGGCGGCCTGACGGGGCTCTGTAACGGACGGTCCCTTCATCCCCTCCATGCCTTTCATCTCGCCCATGCCCTGCATGTCTTCCATTCCCTTCATGTTCCCCATTGGCATGCCTTCCATCTTTCCCTCGTACGCACCGCTCATCTGCCAATCACCCATGCCGATCCGGCCCATCATGGCCTGCATGCTCGAGGCCGATGTCAATTTGCTCTCTGCATCCAACAGGAAATTGGCCGAGGTGACGATCCGATCTCCTTCTTTGAGTCCTTCCATCACTTCCACCTCATCCTGGTTCCGGCGACCCAGTTTGACCAACGTCTGCTCATACCGGCCTTGTCCCCGATCCATGAACACGAGTTGACGAAGCCCTGTCTCCAGGACTGCCTCCTTGGGCACGACCAAGGCCTTGGCTGCATCCGTCTGCAAGGTCACGTTCCCATACATGCCTGGCTTGAGTTTTAGTCCAGGATTCGGCAATTCAAACCGCACGCGCACCGTGCGGGCTTCCGCATTCAACGAGGGGTAGATATAGGCCATGTTTCCTTGAAAGGTTTCTCCTGGATAGGCGGCAAAGGAGACTGAAATCGGTTGGTCCAGCTTCACCGCTGCGACCTCGGACTCATAGATATCGGCAGAGATCCAGACCCTGGAAAGATCTGCTACTTCATACAATGTCGTACCTGGTTCCACATATTTTCCAGGCAAGGCCTCTCGCTTGAGGACGATCCCGGAGGAGGGGGCATAGATCGTGAGCACCGGCTCTGCCTTGCCTCGATGCTCCAGCGCTGTGATTTGCGCATCAGTCAGATCCCACAACCGCAAACGCTCCCGCGCACTGGTTACAAGGGAGGCCGCGTTGGTTTTGGCTTCGTCGAGGGGGCTCGTAGCCAGTCGGGCCTGCGTCCTTAAGGCCAATAAATATTCATCTTGCGAAGCCAGTAGATCCGGCGAGTAGAACGTGAAGAGCGCTTCGCCTTTGCGTACCGGTCTGCCGATCGAATTGACGAAGACCTCGCGGACCCACCCGGAGATTTTCAGAGTGACCTGAGTCAAGCCACGTTCGTCGTAGCCGACCGTCCCGACCGTGCGAATCTCTTGCGTTAACGTCCGGTAGGCAGCTGAGGCGCTCCGCACTCCGATCAACTGTCTCGCCACAGCCGGAATTACCACAGCTCCGGATGGCGATGAAGACATGCCTGGCATGCCTTCCATTGACTTCTCGCCTGCTGGAGCCACCTCCTTCATGTCCATCTGCCCCATGGACATCCCCTTCATTTCTTCCATCTCGCCTGCCTGCGCTGGGGAAACCGAGACGCCCCCTGTACTCTTCTCACCCGCCCGCCCCGTGGGCGCCGAGACGCCCACTGCACTCTTCTCACCCGCCCACCCCGTGGGCGCCGAGACGCCCACTGCACCCATCATCCCGTGGGCGGTAAAAAAGCCGACGGCGACTCCGGCGATCACACCGATCGCCACGACACCGATCACAAAGTTTTTCCTGTATGACAGCTGGTTCATCGCTGTTTCTCCTTCCTGTCCAAATTAGCCCTGCCGATCGAGCGTGACACCGACGACCTGTTCAAGTTCAGCCAGGCGATTCTGGCGGTCCACGATCGCCTTGAAATACTCATGCTGAAAGCCTCGCCAGGTCCGTTGGGCGTCAATGAGATCCAAGAAACTCCCCTTCCCCACACGATACCCGACGCGCGCCGATTCCAGGCTCTGCTCGGCCTGTGGCAGGATCGTCGTGCGGTA
>CAZGYZ010000171.1:0-4890 GCA_964530675.1 uncultured Nitrospira sp.
CGAGGGCCTTCCCAGGCCGCGCGTTGCGCGAGCACAGAAGATCATCAGCCTCCATCCCTCTTCAACTGTACTGATCCCACGAATCGCACTGTTTGATCGCCCAGAACACCGCTTCTTTGAGCTTATTCAACGTCACGTTTTCCGGATCGCGCAGGGCTTGCAATTTATTATCGAGATCGTGCAGCGGCTGGATCGATCGTTTATCCGGGATCTTACCCAGTGACCAGGCCACTTCCGTGAGCACGGACCAGTCTGTCTTCGGATCCTTCAGCTTGGCTAGCAGCGGCGGCACGACCGAGGCATCCCCATGCAGTCCGCCGAGCTGGCCTAACCCCTTGGCTGCTGCGGCTTGCACCTCGAGGTCCGGTGACGTATTCATGATCTCAACCAAGAGCGGAATGCCCTCTTTACCGAGATTGCCCATCGCCCCAATCGCTTGCTTCGCCAGATCACGATCCTTGAGCACCTCTTTCAGCTTCGGCAAGGCCTCGTCGGCTTGCATCTCGCCCAAGAGAGAAAGAATTTTAAATCTCCTCACCTGCGGCGTGTCGGATCGATCGAGTAACTTCAACAGACGTTCAGGCTGACCCCATTCAGCAGCTAGCAACAAGGGAAAATCGTAGGTCTCGAGAATATCCCTCAACTTGTCCAGAGCATAGGTTCCCGGATCTCCGACATTGGCCGACTGCGCGGCTTGCTCCGCATCTTCAAACTCGGTTCGGACCTCTTTCTGCCATTTCACCTTCATACCACCGAGGAGATAGGTCATCTGACAGGCAGGGCCTTTCCACAGCCGAGACGGAGCATCAGGCAAATCCGCATCGCCACCAGCGGCAGTCGTGCCTTCCCATGTTTTTCGCTGTTCACATTTGACTTTGATCACTACGTCATACGGTGTACTGGCTTCGCCCACGACCCTGTATCCCAATTCACCGATCCGGCGGGCGACAAGCTCGGCAATCGGCGCCGCGTCAACGGCTCCCTTGTCCGTGAGTGCGATCGCCTCAATGCGCACAGCCTGAATTTTGTCCAGTAGCGCTTTCTGTTCCGGCGTGAAATGGTCCCGGTAGGCCCATGAGTGGGAAGAATGAAGTCCCACAACAGTAAGGACCAGAGTCGAGAGCAGCAGGGCAATGCGCATCGTGCACCTCCTAACCGGTACGCTGACGATGAATACCCTATGCTTCGTGATTATACCCGTCACTGAAGACCGAGGATACCGTAGACGTGATGAGGCCCTCTTCTGAGTTCACCTTCATCACGCTATTGGCTCGGGTGGGGATAGAGCTGTGCAAGGTGAAACGACTCCTGGGGCATAAGTCGCCGATGATGACGCAACGCTATGCTCACCACTCCCCAGAAAGTTTGCGGGATGGGGTGGAAATCTTAGATCCGCTGGCCAGATTTAGCACCGTTGGCGAGATCACCGACTGAGCTACCACATGTAAATGGTTGAAGAATCGGGATAGTCAATCAGCTGATATGTTCCCACGAATCGCACTGTTTGATCGACCAGAACACCGCTTCTTTGAGTTTCTTCAGCGGCAGGTTCTCCGGATCGCGCATAGCCTGCAGTTTTCTGTCGAGATTGTAGAGCGGCTCGATCGATCGTTTATCCGGAATCTTACCCAGTGCCCACGCCACTTCCGTGAGCACCGACCAATCTGCCTTGGGGTCCTCCAGCTTGGCGAGCAACGGCAGCACGACGGAGGCGTCCCCATGCAGTCCACCGAGTTGGCCCAATCCCTTGGCTGCTGCGGCTTGCACCTCGAGGTCCGGTGACGTATTCATGATCTCGACAAACAGCGGAATACCCTCTTTGCCGAGATTGCCCATCGCCCCAATCGCTTGCTTTGCCAGGTCGCGATTCTTGAGCGCTTCTCTCAATTTCGGCAAGGCCTCGTCGGCTTGCATCTCGCCCAAGAGAGAAAGAATTTTGATCTTTCTGTCCTGCGGCGTATCGGATCGATCGAGGGACTTCAGCAGGCGCTCTGGTTGACCCCATTCAGCAGCCAGCAACAGGGGAAAAGCGTAGGTCTCGAGAATACCCCTCAACTTGCCCAGGGCATAGGTTCCCGGATCTCCGACATTGGCCGACTGCGCGGCTTGCTCCGCATCTTCAAACTCGGTTCGGACCTCTTTCTGCCATTTCACCTTCATACCACCGAGGAGATAGGTCATCTGACAGGCAGGGCCTTTCCACAGCCGGGACGGGGCATCGGGCAAATCTGCATCGCCTCCGGCAGTCGTCGTACCTTCCCATGTTTTTCGCTGTTCGCATTTAACTTTGAACACAGCGTCATGGGGTTTACTTGCTTCTCGCACCACCGTATATCCCAATTCACCGATCCGACGGGCGACAAGCTCGACTATCGGGGCTGCATCAACAGCTCCCTTGTCTACGAGTGCAATCGCCTCGATGCGCACTGTTTGAATCTTACCCAGCAGCGCTTTCTGCTCCGGCGTGAAATGGTCCCGGTAGGCCCATGAGGGGGAAGAGGAAAGAGCTATAAGAGTGATCGCCAGAATTGCGAGCAGTAGCGCAACGCGCATCGTGCACCTCCTAACCGGTCAGCTAACGAAGAATGACGCACGCTGCCTGATTATAACCGTCATTGAAGGCTGCGGCTACCGCAGGTATGATAAGGTTCTTTTCCGCATCCTGCTAGACATTATTCATGAACAGTCATGCTCAGAAACGAATACTAACCGCCCCATGTGCACGCAAGTGAACACAGTTCTACCCCGAAGAAGTAGGGTTGACAGTGGGATACATCCAACGGTACAAAATACATACGCAAATATGAGCTTTCGTTTGCTTGCTCACCCTTCAGGAGTCGGCTCCTGAAGACCCCACCATGCGAGAGTGGCGGAACTGGCAGACGCGCGAGACTTAGGATCTCGTGGGTAACCGTGGGGGTTCAAGTCCCCCCTCTCGCACCAGACCACGACCAGGCAACCTGCGCTAGGTTCCTCAAGAAAGAAAAGGGTACGCGCCAGCTATGAACATGGAAGTGACTGAACTAGGACCAATGAAACGCGCCCTCAAGATTGAGGTGCCGGCTGATGAGGTCACTCAACGGCTTGCCCGCGCTTACGTCGAGCTGAACCGCCAGGTCAATATCCCAGGATTTCGCCCCGGCAAGGTACCCTTGGCCTTGCTGGAAAAACGCTATGCCAAAACCGTGGAAGAGGACGTGATCCGAAGCCTCGTGCCGGACTTCTACGAGAAGGCCGTCCGTCAAGCGGGAATTGTGCCGGTCCATGTTGAAATCCCCCCACTGGACAGAGTCAAGATTAAGAAGAACGAGCCCTTTACATTTACCGCAACCGTCGAGATCAAGCCGAAAATCGCCTTGCGGGACTATAAGGCGCCGAGTCCGATGTCACTCAAGCCCGACAATCGCACCATCACCGACGAACAGCTCGACCGAGGGCTCGAGGTCTTGCGCGAACAACAGGCCCGCCTGGAGGCCACCCCAACCGGCCATGCCATCGTGGACGGAGACTATATCGTCCTGGATCTGCAAGGCACGCTCGATGGCACGCCGTTGGAAGGCACGAAGAAGGACGGTCAACTCCACAAGGTCGGGTCACACGCATCCGTCTTGGGATTGGAAATTGATTCGCATGTCGGGGGGAAGAAAGAGGGAGACGCGCTCGAAATTTCTCAGCCATACCCAGACAGTCATCCCGATCCTCGCGTTGCCGGCAAGACGGTTGTATTTACCCTGACGATCAAGTCCGTCAAGGAAAAGAAGCTGCCGGCCCTGGACGATGAATTTGCCAAAGATTGCGGCCCCTACAACTCGCTCCAGGAAATCAAAGACAAGCTGCGAGACGGGATGGAGCAGGCGTTGAAGCGAGAAATCGAGGACACACATAAAGATACGATCATGAAACGGCTTGTAGAGACCCATCACTTTGATCTCCCGGAAACACTGGTAGAACGTGAGCTGGAGGCCATCATCCGTCAGCATGTACAGCAGCAACAACAGAAGGGTGGCGCCCAGGAATCGCCCGCCACGGAGGATCTCACAAGCCTTCGACAGGAATATCGGGACGAAGCGGCACGCCGTGTGAAGCTCAGCCTCGTACTGGAGGAAATCGCCGAAAAAGAAGGGCTGACGGTCACGCAAGACGATTTCAATGCTGAGATCATGCGGCTGGCCTCGGACCTCAAGATGCCGGCCGCCGAGCTCGTCAAGATGATCAAAGCCGGCGGACAAGAATCTATCGAAGAATTACGTACCAGGACTTTGGTGGATAAAGCCTTGGATTTCGTCTACCGCAATGCGGTGATTCAGGGGTAGTGCCGAGCGGTGCAGGCCGCACCAAGTGAAGTAGATTGAGGTTAAGGTTGAGTGATGATCAGATTTTTCAACCTCAGCCTTAACCTTTCAGAAAACTGGCGGACTTTTTCAGCACCCTGCTAACGGAAAGGAACCACGTGCATGCTAGTTCCCATTGTTATTGAGACAACTAACCGAGGCGAACGCGCCTACGACATATATTCTCGGCTCCTGAAAGATCGGATCATCTTCCTTGGTGCTCCGATCGACGACATCTTTGCCAACCTGATCATTGCCCAGCTCTTGTTTCTTGAAGCGGAGGATCCTGAAAAAGACATCAATCTCTACGTCAACTCCCCCGGGGGAAGCGTCACGGCGGGATTGGGCATTTACGACACCATGCAGTATGTGAAGCCCCCGATCAACACCATCTGCCTGGGCCAGGCCGCCAGCATGGGAGCCTTCTTGCTCACCGCCGGAACCAAAGGGAAGCGATTCGCCCTGCCAAATGCGAGGGTCATGATTCACCAACCCATGGGCGGATTTCAGGGACAAGCCACTGAAATCGACATTCATGCCAGAGAGATCTTGAAAATCC
>CAZGYZ010000172.1:0-4885 GCA_964530675.1 uncultured Nitrospira sp.
TCTCGATGTCCATTTCGCCGAACATCGTCATGATGCTGCCGAACTGCTCGGAGGATACGACTTCCGCGGGCAACGTGCTATTCAGCTCGTCGTACGTCAGAAAGCCCTTCTCTTTCCCCATCGAGATCAGCTTCTTTACTTCGCCGAGCAACTCTGGTTTCGCCATGACTACTCCTTCACTAAAGACAACATCCCGGTAGAGGGCCGCCCCGACTTTTGCATTCGCAGTTCATTCACTTGTGTGTTCAACCTCCGCGCATCCTCCGCACGGCCTTCACGTTCTGCAGCTTTGAGCTGCCCGATCAGACTTCGAAACACGGCTTCGGCTCGTTTCCGATCCAACGTCTCCAAACAACCGGCGACGTGGGCCTTCACATCGTCGAAATGGTCTTCCCGCATGGACAGCTCAGTCGCCAGCGACCCGCAATCCGGATGATCGACCACCGCATCCAACAACGACCTGAGCCCGACTCGGCCGTCTCGATCGAGATGATTGAGCGCCGACTCTACGAGGGACCGGCAGGCCGGAACGGAGAAGGCCTCGGGCCTCAGCCGTTGCACATCGGCGGGCGTCAGGTGCCCATGCAGCAGCAAATACACCAGATCCCGCTCTTCGCTCACACCCTTGAACATCGCCGGTGTGGGATTGGCTGATTGAACGGGCGCCGGTCGATGTCCTTCCGACTGTGTCAACGCCGGATACCGCTCGATTAATCGTTGCTGGCTGATCCCCAGTCGTTCGGCGACCACGCGAATCCGTTCCTCTCGTTCAATCGGATGCTCACTCTTTTGCAAAATCCTCAGCACATCGTCCACACTGCGGATACGCCCTTCAATCGTGCTGGACTCCGCTGTGCTCAAACGATGCTCAAGGGCAAAATCCAAGAGGCTCGGAGCCTGCTCTTCCAACCGGGCGAAGGCCTCCGGCCCTTGCTTCCGCACATAGGTATCGGGGTCGTCTCCATCCGGCAAGGTGACGACTTTCACACCGAGCCCGCTATTCACGAACAGATCGAGCCCTCTCAACGCGGCACGAACCCCAGCCTGATCCGGATCGAACAACAGCACGACTTTCGAAGCGAACCGTCTCAACACCTGAATATGCTCTGCCGTCAGGGCCGTCCCCAACGTTGCAACCGTATGAGTCAACCCGGCTTGATGAAGCGCGACCGCGTCAAAATACCCTTCCACTACGATCACGGTCTTCAATCGAGCGACCGCTTCTCGCGCAAGATCCAATGCGTAGAGCGTCTGCCCCTTCTTGAACAAGGGAGTATCCGGCGAATTCAGGTACTTCGGAGTCCCCTCGCCGAGTATTCGCCCGCCAAAGCCGACAACCCTCTTACGCAAATCCGTGATAGGAAACATCACGCGGCCGCGAAAACGATCGTAGGATCCTGACGCGTGCTCGCGCGCCACCGTCAATCCCGCAGCCGCCAAATCATTCTGAGCAAAACCCAGTTTGCTCAGCGCCTTGATAAGCCCGTCCCACTCATCCGGCACACAGCCGATTTCAAATCGCTCGATCGTCCCAGCGTGAATACCCCGACCGGACAGATAGTCCCGCGCCGTCGCACCGGTTACCCCATTCCGCAAATTCTCTTGAAACCACGCAGTGACCGCCCGATTGAGCGGTTCAAGGCGACTCGCCTGCGCTGCGTGAGGCCCAGCGGTCGGCCCGCTGTCCGGCACGTCAATTCCGAATTTCTGCCCGAGTTCACGGACCGTCTCAGGAAAGTTCGCCCCGGTGATCCGCATCAGAAACGTAAACACGTTGCCGCCCGCGCCGCATCCGAAACAATGAAAAATCTGGCGGGAAGGACTGACCGTAAAGGAGGGCGATTTTTCCTGATGGAAAGGGCAGAGACCTTTCAAGTTCTGGCCGGCACGGGTCAGACTCACGTGATGCCCTACCACCTCGGCGATATCGACTCGATCCCTGACTTGGTTGATCACGTCTTCAGAAATCAGACCTCGGCCCACGGGAGTCGCGGCTCCTATTTCCCCACCGAGTACCGGCAGGAAAGATAAACGTAAGTGGTCGTAAAATAGACCGGTCAGAGTAACAGACGGAAAAGAAATCTGTCAACGTGGCGGCAGGGCGTTAGCCGGGAGGCCAGGCCATGTGTCGCCCGCCCAAGACATGGAGATGAAGGTGAAACACACTCTGCCCACCATGTGCACCGGTATTGACGACGAACCGGTACCCGGAGTCGGTAATGCCCTTCAATTTCGCAATCTTGTTGCCGACCAGCATCAAATGTCCAAGCAGCCCGACATCTAACTCTTGTAATTCTGCAATCGAAACCACATGTTTTCGTGGGATGACGAGCGTATGCGTCGGCGCCTGGGGATTAATATCGTCGAATGCGACCAACAAGTCGTCTTCATAGACGAGTGCCGCGGGAATGGTTCTCTCGACGATTTTGCAAAAAAGGCACTCGCTCATGAGCTGCTTCCCTTTCTCAAGCCCGACTTTCCAAACCGAGCCGCCAGCTCCTGATAGACCTCTTGAGGTGTGATGTTGTGGTACCCCAACGCCACCAAGGTATGGAATAACAGGTCCGCCGTTTCATAAATGATTTCGTCCTTCTTCCCGCCCTTCCCAGCAATCGCCACCTCGCCGGCTTCCTCGACGACTTTCTTCAAAATTCGATCAACCCCGCCTTCCAGCAATTTGGATGTGTAGGACTCACCCGATGGCTGACGCTTCCGCTCTTGGATCGTCTGGTAGAGGCGTTCGAGGATTCCACCCCAGGACTCGGATGTCTTCGTTTCCGGTGAGTCAAGACGCGAAAAGAAACAGGCCCGCTCCCCCGTGTGGCACGTCGGGCCGACCGGCTCGACCTTCACGAGGAGGGCATCGCCGTCACAATCTAAAAACAGGTCCTTGAGCTGCAGCCTGTGCCCGGAGGTCTCACCCTTTTCCCATAGCGTCTGGCGCGACCGGCTCCAGAAATGCACGGACTTCGTCTCGACAGTTCTTTGCAATGCCTCCTGGTTCATGAAGGCCACCATCAGAACTGTGCCGTCCTGCCAATCCTGCACAACCGCCGGAATCAGCCCCTGCGCATCGAATTTCAATCGCCCTATATCCATTATCGAACCGCCACTCCCTTCTGACGGAGATAGGCTTTCGCCTCCTGAATCGTGTGCGTTCGAAAATGGAAAATAGACGCGGCCAGCACCGCATCGGCCTTACCCCTGACGAATCCGTCGTAAAGATGATCCAAACTCCCCACGCCACCCGACGCGATCACTGGAATCGACACAGCCTCCGACACGGTGGCCGTCAACGCGAGGTCGTATCCTCGCTGTTGCCCATCTTGATCCATACTCGTGAGCAAAATCTCGCCCGCCCCATATTGCGCCATCGTCTTCGCCCAATCGACGACGTCGAGACCGGTTGATTTACGGCCACCATGGGTGAACACTTCCCACCCTGCTGCCGGCACAGCGCGACGCTTGGCATCAATCGCCACGACGATACATTGTGTCCCGAATCGCTCTGCCGCTTCCTTCACAAATTCAGGCCGTTGGACCGCCGCCGTATTGATGCTCACCTTGTCCGCGCCTGCGTTCAACAGCGCCCGGATGTCCTCGATCGTTCTCACTCCCCCGCCGACAGTCAGCGGCATGAACACCCGCGCCGCCGTCTGCTCAACCACGTCGATGATGGTCTTACGGTTCTCATGAGAGGCTGTGATGTCCAGGAAACAGAGCTCATCGGCTCCTTCGCGATCATAGACCGTGGCCACTTCGACCGGATCTCCCGCATCGCGCAAATTCACAAAGCTCACGCCTTTGACGACGCGACCATCTTTGACATCCAGGCAAGGGATAATGCGTTTGGTCAACATGCTTAAACCGTTAGGGGTAAGGGGTAAAGCGTGAGGCACGGAGGGCTGCAACAGCGGCCCGATAGTCCAGTTTACCGTCGTAGAGCGCTTTCCCCACGATCGCACCTTCAACTCTAGGGCCAAGCGCCTGCACCGCCCGCAGATCCTCGACCCGGGAAATACCGCCAGAGGCGATCACGGGGAAAGACGACAATTCCACCACTTCCCGCAACGCCACCAGATTCGGCCCACCCAACATACCATCGCGGGCAATGTCCGTATAGATCACGGCGCCCAAGGCATAGGCTGCAAGCTCCTTGAGCAAATCTGTTGCCTTCGTCTCCGAAATCGAGGTCCAACCCTTGACCGCCACCTTCCCATCTCGCGCATCCAGTCCCAACAAAATCTGTCGAGGAAATTCCTGACAGGCCTTTTCCAAGAAAGACCGATCTGTCAATGCCGCAGTGCCGAGTACCACCCTGCTCACACCTGCCCCGAGATAGCGACGCACTGTCTCGATCGATCGGATACCTCCTCCGACCTGTATCTTTAGGCTCACGGTGCGAATGATCGTCTCGATCTGAGAAAGATTGCGCGGTTCTCCCTCCACGGCCCCATTCAAGTCCACCACATGGATCAGTGTTGCGCCGCCTTGCTGCCATTGCCTCGCGACAGCAGGCACGTCGTCGGAATAGACCGTTTCAGCCGCCATATCGCCCTGACACAACCGCACGCAACGGCCATCTTTTAAATCAATCGCGGGAATTACGAGCATACAATCAACCGTTTTCTCTCTAGCAGGCTGTGGGAAAACTCACTTTTACACAATACACCGTTAGACCCTTATGTAATGACGCCGAGTCAAAGTAGCTTCAGGATGCTCAAAAAGGCTAGCCTTCCCACCCTCCAAACCCTGGCGTGCCGAGACGCGCCTTGTCCCAAGCACGGCCGCAGCGAGCTGTCACTTTACAAGGGGTGGGTGGGATGATCCCAACTGCGCGCGTCCAACGAGGGCCTTCTGAGGCCGCGCGTTGCGCGAGCACGGG
>CAZGYZ010000173.1:0-4864 GCA_964530675.1 uncultured Nitrospira sp.
TGATTACACAGATGCACGTAAAGGGGTTGATGTTCGACCCCTATAATAACGCGTATATCGTGGTGCTGCGTGACGAAGAGCACGCCGACATGCTTCCCATTTGGGTCGGCAAGTCAGAAGCTGGCGCGATCAGCATGTCCCTGGAAAATGTCACGCCCCCCAGGCCAATGACACATGACTTCATGAAGTCGCTCCTCGATGCCTACAATGCGAAAGTTATCAGCGTGGTCATTACAGACTTGTCGGAGCATACCTATTTCGCGAAGGTCCATTTGATGTACGAAGATTCAGAATACACCGTCGATGCCAGACCCAGCGATGCCATTGCGCTGGCGCTTCGGAGCAATGCCCCGGTATTCGCGAACAATTCGGTCATCACCAAACAGAGTTCCGAAGAACTCGAACAATGGCTTGAAAATCTCAAACCGGAAGATTTTGGCAAACTTGATTCCTGACTCAGCAACACGCACTATGAGCATCGCCGATCTACCCAAAGAGCAAGACCTCGTTGAATACAGGGTGGATCGCATCCTCGATGAGGCCAATACCGACACAAAGATCGTCGTCTTAGCCCGACAGGATGGCACCCTCGATACCTTTCCGATTTGGGTCGGCGCCGCTGAAGGTAATGCTATTAAACTAGCGCTCGATACCATGATTACACCACGGCCGATGAGCCATGACTTGGTCAAAAGTTTTGCCGAACATTTGAACATCACGATCCAACGCGTCGTCATTGCGGACGTCAAAAGCAGCACCTATTACGCCATGGTCCATGTCTCTAACAAAGGCCTGGAGCGGGCAATCGACGCCAGGCCCAGCGATGCCATCTCGTTGGCCCTGCGGGCTCCGTGCCCGATCTACATTACCCAAGATGTGCTGAAGCGGCGAAGCACGACGAATCTCGACGCCTGGCTGGCGAAACTGGACCCGAAAAATATCGGCACACCGGAAGTACAAGAAACTTGATTCACTCGAGAGTGGAGGAGCGGGAAGAACGATGTTGACCTACATGCAAAAGCCCTTAGATGTGCAAGAAAAGTGGTACCTCGTGAATGCGGAGGGGAAGACGCTGGGCAGATTAGCCGCCCGCGTCGCCGGTATGTTGCGTGGCAAACACCGGCCAACCTTTACCCCCCATGTGGATATGGGCGATCATATTGTGATCGTGAATGCGGAGAAGATCCATCTGACCGGCAATAAAATGACCACGAAGCTCTATCGCCACCACAGCGGCTTTCCAGGCGGACTCAAAACCGCAACGGCGCAACATGTCTTCCGAAAGGATCCGACAGAACTCTTGACCAAGGCAATCGAGGGTATGCTCCCCAAGAATCCCTTGGGGAATCATATGGCAAAGAAACTTCGCGTCTACGTCGGACCCACCCATCCGCATCAGGCGCAACGACCAGAACCGATTACCCTTTAGACTTCACTGTGCGCGAACAAGGAGACGTTGTAGCATGGCAGTAGCGACTCAATATGCAACCGGACGACGAAAGTGCGCCATTGCCAGAGCCTGGGTCACCGGGACGGCCGGCGACATCACGATCAATGAACAACCGATCGAGAAGGCCTTCCCACGACTGACGCTGCGGCAGATTATTCAGTTCCCGCTCGAAATCGGCGGTGTCATGGGGCAGTACTCGATCAAGGCCACCGTGCATGGCGGCGGGCCGACCGGACAGGCCGGCGCTCTGCGTCATGCCATCTCACGCGCATTGGTGGTACTCAACCAACCCCTCCGTACGCCCTTGAAGAAGGAAGGCTTGCTGACCAGAGACTCGCGCGTCAAAGAGCGGAAAAAGTACGGACAGAAGGGTGCAAGAAAGAAGTTCCAGTACTCAAAGCGATAATCATCGGAGCCACAGTCGGAAAAAGGGGAGGCTCCACGCCTTCCCTTTTTTTGTGTCCGTTGAGCACATGGCAGGTGAGACAAATGAAAAAGGTACGCGTCGCAATTGCAGGAGCCAGTGGATATGCCGGAGCGGAGCTTGTTCGCCTGGCAGCCCTCCACCCGCACTTCGATCTCTACGCTGTGACGTCTGAGAAATCCGCTGGAGCTCCCGTCGGAACGGTTTTCCCGAGCCTAGCCGGTCTCGTGTCTCTCTCGTTTCAAGCACTCTCGCCGGAAGCCTTAGCGGAACAGGCAGATGCCGTCTTCTTGGCCCTTCCCCACACCAAATCCTTAGAGCCGGTTTCCGCCTGCCTCAAAACCGGTAAACTGGTGGTGGATCTCAGCGCCGACTACCGGCTCACGGATCCCACTGTCTATGAACAATGGTATAAAACACCGCATACCTATCCGGATCTGCTGAAGGACGCAGTCTATGGACTTCCCGAATTGCACCGAGCCGCTATCGCCAAAGCAAAATTGGTGGCCTCGCCAGGCTGTTACCCGACGGCAGCTGTTCTGCAATTGGCCCCGCTGTTCGCACAGGATCTGGTGCAGCCCCATACCGTGGTCATCGATGCGAAATCCGGTGTTTCCGGCGCAGGGCGAAGCCCGGCGCTCCCCTACCATTTTCCTGAAGCCCATGAATCCTTAGAACCCTACAAAATTGGAGGGCATCGCCACATTCCCGAAATCGAACAAGAACTCGGTGGACTGCTTCAACGAGCCTCTCACGCATCAGGAAAGACGGCCCCAGAACCGATCGTAACATTCACTCCACACCTTGTCCCAATGAACCGCGGCATCTTGAGCACCGCCTACTGCAAGCTGAAGAGTCCGATGGCGTTGCCGAACCTGCGCGCGTTGTATCGAGACTTTTACAAAGGTGAGCGATTCGTCAGGTTCCAGGAAGAGACTATTCCGAATCCGCGCTACATCAAGGGCTCCAACTATTGCGATATTGGTGTCTACCTCGATCCCCGTTCAGGATCGGTCATTACGGTCGCCGCGCTGGATAATCTGGTGAAGGGTGCCGCAGGCCAAGCCATTCAGGCCATGAACCTCATGCTGGGCTTCCCTGAGGAGACAGGCTTGACGGCTCCCGCTGCCTATCCCTAGCAGGATGCTGAAAAAGTCCGCCAGCAGAAGAAGACCGTTATTTGGTTTATTTGGTTTGTTTCGTTTGTTTGGTTAAACCAGACAGACCAGATGAACCAGATAAACAAAACAAACCAATTTGAGCATCCTGCCAGGACATCTCGCTCATGAACATAACCAATAAAATAACAACTACATCTTCGCGCCGTGGAGTCACCGCGCCGCAGGGGTTTCGCGCAGCAGGCATCCATTGCGGCATCAAGAAGCCAGGCTTGCTGGACCTTGCGCTCGTCGTCTCTGTACAGAGCGGTCCCATCGCCGGCGTCTTCACGAACAATCAGGTGGTCGCGGCGCCGGTCATTGTCGATCGTCTGCACCTGCGCCAGGGAATCGGTCGGGCCATCCTCGTGAACAGCGGCAACGCCAACGCCTGCACCGGCGCCAAAGGATTAGCCGCCGCAAAGAAAACGGCGCAATTGCTCGCACGCCACATCGGAGTTCCCTCGCAACAAGTGTTCATCGGATCTACCGGTGTCATTGGTCGTCGATTGCCGGTTGATCGAATCGTCAAGGGCATACCAAGTCTTGTTGCTCAGCTCAGCGACCGTGGAGGCTCGGATGCTGCTCGGGCGATCATGACGACCGACCTGCGCCCGAAAACCATCGCCCTTCAGGACACCATCGGCGGTCGCTTGATAACCATCGGCGGAATGGCCAAGGGCTCCGGCATGATCCATCCCAACATGGCTACGATGCTGGCCTACTTCACCACGGATGCGTCAATCACGAAGAGCGCCCTCCAACAGGCGCTCAACCTGGCTGTCAACGAGTCGTTCAATTGCATCTCAGTCGATGGAGATACGAGCACCAACGATACGGTCCTGTGCTTGGCGAACGGGATGGCAGAGAACCGCACGATCAAAGAAGGTACCCCCGCCTTTCAGCGATTCCTGCTGCTCATGACAGAAGCATGCCAATCACTCGCGCTGGCGATTTGTCGTGATGGAGAAGGTGTCACCAAGGTGGTGAACATCGAGGTGACCGGAGCAGCCACAGTGGCGCAGGCACGGCAGGTGGCCCACACCATTGCGACCTCGAATTTGGTGAAGACTGCCCTGTTCGGTGAAGATGCCAATTGGGGTCGTGTCATGGCGGCGATCGGACGAGCCGGAGTCCCGATTACTCCTTCAAAGCTGAGCCTCTCGTTCGGCGGGGTCCCGATGGTAGGAAAGGGAATGGGTCTCGGACTCGCTGCTGAAAGCCGCATCGCGAAAGTCTTTCGCCAGAAAGAATTTACGATCACAGTGGGGCTTGGGCAAGGCCGCCACAAAGCTCACATCTGGACGACCGATCTGTCGTTCGACTATGTACGCATCAACGCAAGCTACCGATCTTAGCGGATGCTGAAAAAAGAGGTGGGGTAACTGGGACGATCCCCTTGCTCGCGCAACGCGCGGTCGAAGACTCCCCTCGTTGGACGCGCGCAGTTGGGATCATCCCAGCCACCCCATAATAGAATGGATAGTCCGCTGCGGCCTTGCTGAACGACCTTTTTGAGCATCTTGCTTGAGACTCGATGGGCCTCACTCCAACAATTTCTATGCTCAATCACTTCTTTCTTGAACCAACCTCATCAGCTAGTCCAGCCTCCAACAGACATCCAACGAATTTTCCTTGCTTGAGTTGACAACTCATATAGGCACAATGTAATTACACTCTACAGACACCATGAGAGCGAGCGTGGAGAAATGAAAGCGCACGTCGTACGAATCGGAAACTCTAAGGGGATCAGGATTCCCAAATCCGTCATTGAGCAGTGTCAGTTGCACGGAGCGGTCGATCTCATTGTTCAGCAGGGACAATTGCTCGTCC
>CAZGYZ010000174.1:0-4863 GCA_964530675.1 uncultured Nitrospira sp.
AAGTCCGCGCCCTTCGGATCTTCGATCATGGCCTCCCAGCCACTCGCCATCGGCTTGCCGTCGAAGGGGCTGAGATAGCGTGAGCCACGCGGCTCCACCACGAGCATGCCGATCAAGCCCTGGTTGAACTGCTCGCGTGAGGCATGCGACCGGAAGAAGCGCGCCCCCTCCTGAGTGTCCGGCTTGATATACCATTCAAAACTCTGTTGACCACCAGCTGCAACCGTGCCTTCCGGATTCGAGGGAGTTGCCGGCTTGCCGGTAGCCGCCACCACCATGGATGACCCGTTGATCACCAGGCTCGTCGGCTCCTCTGTGATCTCGTTATGCAAGGTGAGCTTGAGGCAATCGCCCTGGTTGGCCCGGATCACGAGAGGCTGGATGGCATCGCCCTGTAACCCGTTCGACACGGCGCCGGGATCGTTCTCCTTCTCCCGCGCTGCCCTGTTCGCGGCCTCTTCGCCACGGACCTTCTCGACGTTCTCCTTCAACACATACATGTAACCGGGGAAATAATCGAGAAACCGGCTCAGCGTGATTTCGACGTTGATCGCCGAAATGTGATAGTCCTTCATCGGTGCATTCGCCGGGCAACGTTGCCCGCTACTGACGGAGATTTTGGTTGGATCCTCCGCTACCAGCAGAACACCCTGCTGCAGCATGTGACTGTTCGCACCGGTGCTATACCCGCCTTTCAGCCCGATGGCTTCCTGTTGGCGCTTCACCTCCTCCATCATGCGGTCGTGAAGCATCGCTCCGCCTTCGCGATAAATGACCTTCTCCGCCGATCCCTCCCCTATGTCTCCATGCGGGGTATGCTGGTCTGCAGCCAACCCCATCGGAGTTGTCAGCAGGCTGCTCACTAACAGCGCTGCCGGCAGACCTGCTGCCATGCGATAGGCGCGGCAGCTACGCGAAATCGATACCTTTCCCATACCTCGGCCTCCTTCTTCCACCGCCGTCTCTCTTCCAGACGGCGGGCTGAGATTAATCCTGCCTCGCTGTGATCCTTCACTCTTCTAGTCGGCCTCTACTGCTTCCGGCAAACTTGCGTTGTTTGGAAAACAGTTTAGAGCTGGCGAAGGCTTCCTCCTTGCGGAGGAGAGGGTCATTCGGAGGCCGGTCCTAATTACCCGACCTTCACCAGCAATTATTGTCCAACGCAATCCCTGTGCCGTGATGGTCCATATGTCTCAGAAATACAGAAATGCCTTGGTGAGTGCGACAATTGTGAGTCACGCACGGCAATAACGGACTATCATAATAGTGGGGCAGAAATCCAGATAGTTAGACAACGCCAGGAGAAGTTTCTTGTTACACCAGCAATTTCAATGCGTTAGGTTGTCTAAATTTTTAGACAGCAGAAATGGTGAGTTGGGGCGAAGAAGGGCAAACGAAGAGCTATTGGATGTGATAGCTACGCAGCTTGTTGTAGAGACTGGCCCGGCTGACCTTGAGCAGCTTTGCCGCTCGTAATCGGTTTCCACCAGTCTTCTTGAGGGCATCGACGATGCGGGCGCACTCGGTTTGAGCGACCGCACCACGTGTCGCCGATCGCAAGTCCTCATCCAAGGCCACGGAGCCTGGAGCCACAAGATCGTTGCACGCGAGTGTCGGGCCGGTGGTCGTGACCACAGCTCGTTCGATGTAGTGCTGCAACTCCCTGACGTTGCCTGGCCATACAGTCTGGCTCAACGCCTGCATCGCCTCTTCCGATACATGCCGAATCGGCTGATGATGCCGTCGGCACGACTTGGCGGTAAAATGTTCTGCCAGCAGAGGAATATCCTCTTTCCGCTCCCGGAGCGGCGGCAGGTACAGAGGCAAGACTGCTAACCGATAGTAGAGATCCTGACGAAACCTCTTGGCCTTGACCAACTCGGATAGATCCTTGTTCGTTGCGGAGATGACCCGCGCGTCGATCTTGATGGGTTGGTTCCCTCCGACCGGCCTAATCTCACCCTCTTGGAGAACACGAAGCAACTTGGCTTGAAATACTGGCGTTGTGTCGGAGATCTCGTCCAGAAAGATCGTTCCGCCATCCGCCTCTTCAAAGAGCCCACGTTTGGTGGCATGCGCACCGGTGAAGGCCCCCTTCACATGGCCGAACAACTCACTCTCCAACAGCGTTTCCGGCAGCGAACCGCAATCGACCACGACGAAGGGTTTATCCCGCCGATAGCTGGTCTGATGAATCGTCTTGGCCACCAGTTCCTTGCCTGTGCCGCTCTCCCCCTGAATCAGCACGGTCGCGGAACTGTCCGCCACGAGCCGGATCATGTCGAGGACTTCCCGCATCGGCGCGCTCGAACCGATCAGCTCACCCAGCTTCGAATCGTGTTTCGCCCCCGCGCGCTCACCGCTCGTCTGCTTCGCAGGCTTCGGCGGCGCCTTGAACAACACCAGCAGAGACTCAACCTCACCGCTGCTTGAGACAAGCGGAAACGCCTGGTGCATTCCACAAGCCGTGCCATCCCCTCCGGAAGAACAGGCCACGGATTGGACATCAGGCGAATCGTATATCTTCGTCGCGGGACAGGTGCCACAGGGATCGCTCCGGTTCGCAAAGGCTTCATAGCACTTCGCCTGGTGGCTGGACCGCCGAGGTGAATCCTCAGACCATGCGGATTCATTTGCATAGATGAGATTGAAGTCTCGATCCAAGACCACCACTCGATCGGAGGACCCACCGGCTAACTGCTTGATAGCCTCCAGTCGAGCAGCAAGGATAGAATCTGTGAAGGGGTGGGCTACAGAAAACTCTTTTTGAGATCCGGCCACCTCATACCTCTTACAGCTAACAAGTCAAAACCGACAAGGCCTCAGTCGATTTCACCATCCTGTGCCGGGCCTAAGAGACGCCGCACGGCTTCTTTCAGCTCACTGATACGAACCGGCTTATCGAAGTAGGCTTCGACGCCCAGGGCCAAGGCATTCGCTTTCGTCTGCTGATCTCCAAATGAGGTGATCAGCACCAGCGGCACGCCCGGAGCGAACGTCCGGAGCCTCGCGATGTAATCCAATCCCCCCGCCGGCATCCGAAGGTCTGTGAGGATCAGCGAAGGGAGCGCCTCCAACACCGACCGCAGAGCCTCGTCCCCATCAGCCGCTTCTCGAATGGACACCCCCAGATCAAAGAGCTCATCGCTGAGGAGACTCCGCATCTCCCGATCGTCTTCGGCGATGAGCACCACAGCTGGCTTCCGCTTTTGCATCATCCATTGCCCCTTTGCGTCCGGCCTCGTAACTCTCTGGTGAGACACCATGCACAACCCATGCAAGCCGATCCCACTCGCTGGCAGGAAGCGATGGACTCCAGAACTGAGCCAACTTGCTTGAGATTTGCTCGATAATGAGCAGGGCTAAGGAAGGAAATGCACCGAAGCCTGATGAAAATTGCAACAGATGGCAACCCGATTCTGTCGCATATCGCGACAGAAATGAATCGGCCTGGCGAACGAACTTCTCAGGGAGAGGCAATTGCCGTTGGTTCGGAAGTAGCCGCGCGCCCGGTCCTGTCAACGGGAAGCCGGATCCAAAACGTGGTGCCCTTGCCGACTACACTCTCCACAGTGATGGTCCCGCCATGCTCCTCGACGATACCTTTCACGACCGTGAGGCCTAGACCGGTTCCCTTCCCAAAATCTTTCGTCGTGAAAAATGGATCGAAGACCTTCGAACGAGTCTCTTCCGGTATCCCGTGGCCAGTATCGGATACGCCCAGGCGCACATGGCCATTCTCCCGATCGAGGCTCAGCCTGAGGGTTCCGCCATCCGGCATAGCATGGAGACTATTCATCACAAGATTGATCAGCACTTGGATGATCTGGTCTCGGTCGGCTTGGACAGAAGGGATATCAGCTTCGATCACCTTTTCCACCGTGATGTGACTAAGGACAATCCGCTCCTGGAACATCTCCAGGGTATCGTCCACGACCACACCGAGATCAACAGCCCGCCGCTCCGGTGTTTTCCTCCTGGCAAAGGCAAGGAGTTGGTTCATCACCTTGGTGATCCGCTCGATCTGCCTGACGATCGTAGCGAGACCCTTCTTCATCCCTTCATCGGCTGTGCGTTGGAGCAGATATTCTGCGCGCCCGAGGATCACGTTCATCGGCGTGCCGATCTCGTGCGCCATGCCGGAGGCGAGTGTGCCGAGTTCCGCAATCCGCTCCGTCTTACGGAGCTGTTCCTGGATGGACTTGAAATCGGTGATGTCGAGGCCGGCTGCCACGATATAATCGACCATGCCGTTGGAATCCCTCAGCACCGTATTCGACCAGGAAATTCGTCTCAGAAGCCCATTCTTTCCTTTCCAGTAATTTTCATAATCGCTGCGCGACTCGCCGCCTCGAAGCCGTTTGAACACCGTTTTCACACCGGCGACATCATCGGGAATGATGAACAGATCCCACACATGTCGGCCCGTCACCTCTTCAGAAGAGTATCCGGTCGTCTCTTCGCAAGCTCGATTGAATCGCAGAATCCGCCCTTCCCGATCCAGCACGACAACAAGCGCCCCGGCGGTCTCCAGCACGGCGTCGATGAAGTCCCGCTCTTTCTGGAGCGCCTGTTCTGCCCGTTTTCGCCCACTGATATCCACGACCGACGCCAAGACTCTCATCCCATCCGGCGTCCGGACCGGATTGAGGCCGATCTCCAGCGGAAACTCCTGTCCGTTTTTTCTCACACCATAGAGGTCCCGTCCTTTTCCCATGGCGCGAAACTCTGAATGGGCGGAAAATTCGTCCCGGTCGCCGGCGTGCTGCGACCGCATACGTTGCGGCACAAGCACTTCAACAGGTTGCCCGATCAATTCCGCCCGTTCATAGCCGAACAGCTGCTCAATCTGCCGATTCACCA
>CAZGYZ010000175.1:0-4855 GCA_964530675.1 uncultured Nitrospira sp.
GAATAATGCGGGCTACCGTTTGAGATTCACCAATTCCTGCAACATCTCATCGCTCGTCGTAATGGCCCTGGAATTCGCTTGAAACGCCCGCTGGGTGATGATCATGTCGACGAATTCCTTCCCGAGGTCCACATTGGACTGCTCGATGGTTTGGGAAATGAGCCGCCCTAACCCATTGTTCGTCGGCGCCCCCGCCAATGGTGCGCCAGAGTCTACCGTTTCAGCGAACCCATTCTCACCGGAGCGTGTCAATCCATTCGGATTCGTGAATCGATTCAGCACAACCTGAGCTAGGGTTCTGGTTTGACCGTTGGTAAACTGCGCCACAACTCTCCCCACCGAATCGACCGACAAGTTCTGAAACGACCCGGAGGTAAATCCATCTTGGGTTTGATTAGTCAAATTCGACGCAGCGCCATATTGCGTGATATCTGAGAAATCCATGGCGACACTCTGTGGCGTGGCGCCCCCACCAGCGATGGTCAATGAAAATGTTTGCGCGCCCCCTCCCGTCAGAACGCCGCTCGAATTGAATACTAAGTCGGTTCGTGCTGTCGTGGCGCCACCGTCAATTTGAGAATGGAGGTCCCAGGTGTTCGCTGTTGCAGTTTTCACATAATACAACCGAAGCTGGTGTTGGGTTCCAAGCGTGTCGTAGACGGAGATGCCATTGGAGAAGTTATACGTTGTGGCATCGGTCACATCGAATGCGGCCGCCGGAACGGTGGCCGCTGAATTGAGATTCGCCTCTATCGCCGCGGTGCTGGTAGCCTGGGGAGCGACTGTGGCTGTTGATAACACAATATTTCCGACTGTTCCCAAGACGACTCCCGTTGGTGATGCTTGATAGCCTTGCAAGAATCGACCGCTCGGGTCCACAACCTCCCCGAGATTGTTCACCTCAAATTGGCCGGCGCGAGTATAGGACACGACTCCCGCGTTATCGTGCAACTCGAAAAACCCAGTCCCATCGATTGCCAAGTCTAAGGTGTTGCCCGTATTCGAGAGGGAGCCCTGAGAAAAACTAGTCTGCACGTCGTTCAGAAACACGCCCAATCCAACCGGAGTGGTACTTGACCCGCCGCCAAGTGAAGCGGAGACCAGATCAGCAAATGTCGCGCGACTCGACTTGAACCCTGCTGTCCCGACATTCGCAATATTGTTCCCGATCACGCCCATAGCGTTCCCATATGAATTGAGCCCGCTTACAGCCGTAAACATTGAAGTCAGAATTCCCATAATTCGTCTCCTTTACGCATGGTGAAGTCTCAGCAACCGAGGCATGAAGGTCTGCCCCCTAGCCGACACAGATTGGCCTGTCCCCTATGCCTGTTGCGCTCTTGGTGTCTGACTCGATATGAGAGCCGATTCCTGCAGTTCAACGCTCCGCTTCATCAATTTGACGAGGTCGGTCATTTGATTCAGCTGGCTGAACTGCGCCGTCTGCGCAATGAAGTCCTGGTTCTCGAGAGGCTTGAGCGGGTCCTGATACTTGAGCTGGGTGACGAGCAGCTTTAAGAACTCATCCTGGCCGAGTTCTTTGGGTCCGGTGGCCGGCGTGGAGGGCGTGGCTGTTGAATTGTTTATCGCAGCAAAGTCGATCATGATTCTGTCCTTTCTTTAAAAAGAGGTAATTACTCAGGTGTTCAGGCTGAAGGCTGAAGGTCATGAATTATCTCGCAAAACACGAATCGCGCCATTCAACACCTTCTCGGTTTCTACGACCTTGGGTTCGAGAAGAGATGAATCCTCGTTGCGCAAGAAGCCTAACCCCTAATAGCCTTCAGCCTATCTACCTGAGTCGTTGTTCCGCGGCTAAGCAAACAGACTCAATGCACGCGGAGGTCGATGATTCTGCCGCTCGCGATCTTGGGCTTGCTGGTTGCGATCCTGTGAAGCCGGCTGCTGCTCCGGCGCTTCACCATTCCGTCTCGATTGCCGATCCGGCAACGGCTCTTGTTGGCTCCGCTGATCGATGTGTACCTGGAATTGACCGAGTTCCAGTCCGGACTTGGCCAAATTCTGTTGAAGCTGATCCTGTCGCGTGAACAGGAGTGCGCCAAGATCGTTTCGATCGGTGGTGAACTGTGTATGCACCATCTGATCTGTCATGGAGATCCTCACGCTGAGTGGACCTGAATCATGCGCGGGCAGCTCCACATGGACGGACTGAACCTTTCCAGGCGCCGCTGTCACGGTCGCCGAATGATCCTCACCGAGAAAGGCCTGTGTCATCTTAAGACGGTCAGCCACCGGCGTTACAACAGACGAACCCTCTCCCGGCGCCGATGACTGCGCCTGCATCGCCGACGTGAATTGGCCGTTAATGAACTGGGACAGATTTCCTCGCGTCACCGATTCAGGCGTTCCACTCTCCCCGAAACGAAAAAAGGTTCCATCTCCTGCTCCCTGCGCATCAGTCCCGAATGGTTCTTGTTCCCCTCCCCCGCTAACACCAATCACAGGGACTGATAGAGATTGACCAGGCAACGTAGTCGGTTGAGTCCCCTGCTCTTGGACCATCGCCAATGGCTGAACTCCTGCCGATGTCCGGTCAATAGATTGCCCCCCCACATTCACAGATGTGGCAGAAAGTACTATCTTCGCACCTTGGCCCTCCATAACAGGAGCAGGCCCTTGATCGGTAATCAGGGAGCCCGGTAGCGGCTTGATGGGAAGTGTCGCGTTACCGGACGGTTGTTCGAGGGGGACAGGAGGAAGAGCAACTGGAGTGCTACGATCGTGTCGAATGGATCCTCCATCCGTGGTTCGTGCACCTTCTTGTCTCGCAGAGGTCTCACCCGAACGATCAAGATCAAGGGCCGGCTTCGGCAGAGAATTGATGGAAGCGTCCGTGGTCCTGGGCTTAAGCAGATCGACAGGCACAGGTTCCGTTCTCACCGTCCGGTTGTCTGGAAGCGCAACGACGGTCACTCCCTGCGGGAGGAGAGGAGTCAATTCGACGTTCTGCAGTTGAATCTCCGTGGAGCCCTCTAAAGACTCGGCCTTGTCGGCCACTGGAGAAGCCTCCGCAGGAAGATCCTGCATTGCAACGTACGACGCGACCGCAATACCACTCAACGCCGACCCCGTTGCATGGTCATCGGTTTCCGTCGATGGAGCTGGTTCTATGGGATCGTCGGTATTGGCGAAAGGGGGGAGCTGCGCATCTGATAAATTCTGTGCCACGTCCTTGAGAAGGGCAGAAAAGGTTCCGCTCTGAGCAGGCTGCTGAAGCTGACCCGCCTCGCTCAACACATTCGAATTCGTTGAAGCGGAAGAACAGTCGGACGGCGGAATGAGAATCCCAATATCCATGGTTGCAAGAAACTCCTTTAACCTCTGCACAGAAGATCCAAATCTTGGATCTGAACATCTTCAAGCTCTATGCCATCTTGATAAACATCGAATATGCTATTCGGCGCAGAGTTGGAGCAGGGATTAAGAGTTGACGGTGGAAAATAGGGAAGAAGGTGCAGGGTCGCAGGCAAAAACTTCCGTGTAGTGGAATGAATTGAACTAAGGGGCGGCGAGAAGCTCTTCCGTCAATTTAGCCGCACGATCGACTTTCACCTGTGCCAGGATGGCTCCAGCGGATTTGGTCTTGATAATACGGAGAATCTCCAACGCTTTCCGATCTGCCATTCGCTCGATTCGTGCAGCTGCCTCCTCTGCAGGCATGCTCTCATACATCTTTGCCAGCTGCGCGAGTTGTTGCGTCCGTAACTCGGCCGCTTGTTTGCCGCGTGAAGCTTGTTGACCCACAGCTGCTTTCTCCTGCTCGAGACGACGCTTTTCTACCGCCTCGACTTTGGTCAATATCTGATCGACTTCAGCTTTGAGAACCGCTAACTGCCCCTCAGCAGTCCGAACCGCTTTCTCGCGACGCTCCAAATCCTGCTTCCGCTGTTGGAGCATGGCGACCATTTCCTCCGGTACGATGAGCGCTGGTCCTTGGACCAACTCTGCTTCCGACGCGGATAATTCGCCTTCAGATTTATTCATCGGCCCTGTCGATACAGGCCGCGTTGACGCATCTTCGGCAGGAGCAGAAACAGTTAATCCCGGCGAAAGCCGCTGCGGCGCCAGCCCCTGCTCAGCCGAGGCCTGGACGAGTTGTATCATCGTCCAGATCATCGCGATGATGACACTTGTTCCAGCGCCGACTGCCCACAACCGACCGCTCCACGCAGGAGGCTCAAACCGGTTTGGTTGGTTGATCTGGTTTCTCTGGTTCATTTGGTTGATCTGGTTTGTTTTGTTTATTTGGTTCATCTGGTTAGTTCGCTCAACCAAACAAACGAGAAAAACCAAACAAACCAAATAACAATCTTATTGGCGCTGATGTCTTCACATCACACTCGTACGACGTGCCGCCTCATCCATTTCCATTTGATCGATTCTATCTTGCACAAGCTGACGTTGCTGGCGCATCCGTTCAGCCAGCCGATCAACGGTGCGACGATCTTGCACCGCATCGCGCAATTCATTCTGTTTCTGACTCCAGGCCTCACTGAGCCGCACTTCCTCCTGCCGGGCTTGCGCCAATAATGATGTCCCGGCCTGAAAACGGGACTGCCACACGAGAAACTCATCCAGCGCGACCACTCCTTCGGCCTTGGCCAGATATGCGTCTGTCGTAAGCCTCATATGCTCATTGAGCAGCCGAGCGCGCGCTTCTGCCTCATGGAGATCTTTACGCAGCTGGAAGAGGTCCATCCGCACGACCTCTTCCAACTGGGCCCGATAGCGCCGCAATACATCGAGCTTCATGCTGTCGCCTTCACTAGAGCAAGTAATTCTTGGATCGAGGCGTCGATCGGGACGGATTGCTCGATATCCTGACGAAGAAAGG
>CAZGYZ010000176.1:0-4850 GCA_964530675.1 uncultured Nitrospira sp.
GAGGGCCGTCCATCCTGAACGGTGTGTGGGCCTCCATTTCTTCAATCCTGTGGCCAAAATGCAGCTGGTGGAAGTCGTGCGCGCACCCTTCACATCCGATAGGGCGCTCGCCCAGGCCTGTGGCCTTGCCAAGCGGTTGGGCAAGTTTCCCCTCGTGGTGAACGACGGACCGGGATTCCTCGTGAACAGGATACTATCGCGCTATCTGGTAGAGGCCGTGATCATGGTGAGCGAGGGCATCTCCTTTCAGCGCATCGACACCGTCGCCAAAAATTTTGGGATGGCAGTGGACAGCGGGCATCCTATGGGTCCTCTGGAGCTCCTCGATCTAATCGGACTTCCTGTCGCCCTGCACGTGCTGACCTCGCTTGCCGTCCTGGGATCTCGAATCGAGTCGCGTGACGCACTGCTCCGGCAGTTCCTTCCCGAGAACAGTCCTCCCATAACGTTTTGGAAGTCGGAAAAAGAGAACCCGCAGGCTCTCGACGCTGTCGCGAACTATCGCCGCGCCAATCCTTCTGAAGCCGGCCCCATCTCCGATGAAATTCTTCACCAACGCCTGTTTTTCCCCATGGTCGACGAAGCGGTGCGTTGTCTGCATGACAAGATCGTGGAGCATTCCTGGCAGGTTGATTTTGCGTTGACCTATGGGACCGGGTTTCCTGCATTCCGTGGCGGCCTTCTCACCTGGGCTCGGCAAACCGTGGTACAAGGACAGATCGCCCAGGAACTGGAATCGCTTGCAAGCAAGTATGGCAAACGCTTCGAGCCCTGTCCGGGCCTTTCACAGGGGGGGTGGTAGCGGAGGAGTGTCTTGAGTCAACCTCATGGAGCATCTGATGTCTGATCAACCGTGGTTCGTACATTATCCCGAAGGTGTTTCCCACAAGCTCTCGATTCCTCCCGAGACACTCGTGGCAATGCTCTCCCGGAGCGCACAACGGTTTGCACGCCGGCCAGCTCTTTATTTCTTCGGTAAGACCATTTCGTACCGGGAATGCTACTCCCTCGTGGAGCGGTTCGCCTGTCACCTCGCGGCATCGGGAGTCCGCAAAGGCGATCGCGTGGCCCTCTGTCTCCCGAATTCACCACAGGCTGTTATCGCGTATTTCGGTATTTTGAAGGCCGGGGGTATCGTCGTGTCCTGCAATCCAACCTACACGGAGTACGAGTTGTCCCACCAGCTTCGAGACGCGGGGGCGCGCGCGATTGTGGTGCTCGACATGATGCATCAGAAGATCCAACATCTCGACCTGGAGCTGGTCATCGTCACGCGGATCACCGATTTCATGACGACAATCGTGAAATATATCTATCAACGCCGAAACGGCCGGCCACCGATCGAGATTCCGTGCAGCGCGACCACGATGTTTTTCCACGATTTCCTGAACGGTGCGAACCCGGTTGCGCCGGAACAGCTTCCGACTGTGTCCCCGGACGATATCGCGGTCCTCCAATACACCGGAGGCACCACTGGTGTATCCAAAGGCGCGGAACTGCGTCATCGCAATCTGATGGCCAACATTCGGCAACTCGTCAGTTGGTTTTCTCCTACCGAACGGACAGAGAGTTTTCTGGCAGCGCTTCCGCTTTTTCATGTATTCGGCATGACGGTCACGCAGAATATCTGCCTGGCTGTCGGTGGATGTATGGTGCTCGTGCCCGATCCCCGCAATATTCAAATGCTGCTCTCGGTCATTCGCAAGAAACAACCGACCGTGGTCTCATTGGTTCCTGTGCTCGTCCAGAAGCTCTTGGAACACTGTACCGAGAAAGACTTTGAGGCTGCGAGGTTCTGCCTTTGCGGTGGGGCCGCACTCTCGTACGAGCTCCTCAAGAAGTTCAAGGAACGAACCGGCCAGCTCATCGTAGAGGGATACGGTCTTTCCGAGTGTTCCCCGGTGACGCACTGCAACATTGCCCGTGGTCTTTCAGTGAAGCATTCCATTGGATTGCCGATTGCAAACACCGAGGCGAAAATCGTTGATGAGGCAGGCCAGGAGGTCCCGCTTGGGGGAGTCGGTGAGCTGTGGGTGCGAGGTCCGCAAGTCATGCAGGGGTATTGGAACAATCCGGAGGAAACGGCGAAAGTGATGCGGCCTGAGGGATGGCTCGCGACCGGCGACATGGCACGCATGGACGAGGACGGCTTTTTCTATGTCGTGGATCGAAAGAAGGATATGATCTTGTCCGCTTCAGGCTTCAATGTCTATCCATCCGAAGTCGAGAAAGTGTTGCGACTTCATAAGGAGGTACGAGAAGCTGCGGTCATAGGCTTGTTGTCGGAGGACGGGTGTGAGTCGGTTAAGGCGGTTGTCGTTCCATTCGCGAATGAAGTTTCTGAGCACGACCTCATCAATCACTGCCGTCGATACTTGGCTCCCTATAAAGTTCCAAGGCACATCGAGTTTCGCAGTGAGCTGCCACGAACAATTCTTGGCAAGACACTCTATCGGGTCTTGCGTAAGGAAGAAGCAGATCGGCTGCACGCCTCAACTCCTTCGGGCGTCATGAGATGAGTGGGAACGTCCCGTGGGCGGGTTGAACCGCTTCTGAATGCAGGGCAGCTCGGCGACGTGTCTGGCGAGCGCCAAGGCCGCGGATAGCCCCGGTGATTCTATTCCTACCAGATTGATGAGAGGCGGGCTCTCGCTGTCCACGGCTATGATGAAGTCGCTCTTGAGCCCGCTGCCGGTTATGATGCAGGGGCGGATTCCAGAGTAGGCCCACTCCAGATCACTTTCCTTGAGGGTTGGGACGAACTTCTGCAAGGCTTCGACGAACATGCCGGGGGGCGTTTTGTGCGACGTGTAGTCTGCCTTGTCTTGGACTGCCACCTCGTTCGGCCCTACGAACAGCTGTCCGTTCGGACGGGGACTGAAATGAATTCCTTTGCCGGTCGCGTGAGGAGGCAAAGCAGGATAGACCAGGCGTCCGATGAGTTTTCTTTTCTCCGGAGTAACCAGTTCGTAATACTCACCCCGCAGCGGGCAGATGGTATACTTTTTATGGTGTAAGGCGAGGGCGGCGATATCGTCGGAGTAGAGTCCCGCGGCATTAATCAGACAAGCTGCGCGGACCTTCTGGCGATCGGTGGTGACAATGTAGTCGGCGGCATCTTCGTCGATGCCCACCACCCGGTTGTTGAAAGCAAATTCGGCACCGGTCGCTTCCGAGTCGGCCCTTAGCGACTGTACGAAGGCCAGCGAATCTATGACCGAGACATCTGGGATAACAATACCGCAACAGGAACGGAGGTTCGGCTCCAACTCGCGCAATCCGGACGGCGTGACGAACGAGATCCGGATCCTCGTCTTCCGGGCATTGACCAACAGCCGCCGCAATGTAGACACCTCACGCCAGAGACCGCGACGGACATCTTTCCACGAAATGGCGATGACCATTCCTGTTCTCAACAACGGGATGCCATGCTCTAATGCGTATGAGACTGCCAGTGCGCTCCCCTCTCGCGCCAGCTGTCCTTTCAAGGAACCGGGTTGCTCATGGATTCCGCTATGGAGCACTCCGCTGTTGCGCCCGCTGGTCTCTTCTGCCACGCGATCATGTTGCTCGATCACCACGACGCGGAGAGGAGCCTCCCAGCGACGCTGCATCAACTCTCTGGCGATGGCGCACCCGACGACCCCTGCTCCCACGATGCAGACATCATATGTGTTCATCAGGCAAGGTTCCTCGCGTACGGGCGCAGGTCGAACGCGCAGCGTTCCTGGTTCCAGGATACATCAGTGGCTTTGGCGACATAGCAGAGTGGCGTCTGCGCCACGCAGGTGTTCCGGGTGCACAGAGCAGGAGCATCCGCATGTTTGAGCATCAATCGAGCAAGTACGGGAACATCCTGTTTGTCTTTTGCGGGGGTGGCTGTAAGGCCATCATCCAAGCGGTTGCGGCCGCAGAATTGGTGAATGCCGGCTTGACTCCAACCCATATTGTCAGTTCCTCAGCGGGGACGTGCAACGCCCTTGCCTTTGTCGAGAATCCCGGTGTCGTCGGAGCGACGAAAGCTCTCCGTATTTGGGAAGAACATATCACATCACCGGAAGCAGTCTACGATGTCCACCCATTCCTGCGAGAGAAGTTGGCGCGACTATTAGGGGTTGTTCCGCAGGCGACTCACGGTTGGGGGCCGAGCGGGTCGATTACCCATGATCTCAGAAGGGCGGTCAAGTTTCTGCCTCTGGTCATGTCCTTCGGTCTTCGCATGCCCTTTCGCATGGCAGGCCGCACTGTCAGCTTCATCTTTCGTCTCATGGACACGTTCGCATCTCAACACAAGTCATTTCGACGCCTCGCGCAGGCGCCTGAAATCCAGCAAGCGTTCGACGAGATGGACAGGTATTTTGAGTTTAAGAGGATGAAAGGCTTCCTCGACCCGTTCCCGCTCTTGAGCAGACTGGGCGATCAGTTTGATCTGCAGAAGGTGCTCGCAAGCCCCATCGTCTTGCACATCCTCGCTGAGCGGTACGAAGACGGAGTCACGGCAGTCTTTTCCAATAAAGATTCAGATCTTGCGATGGACGGGAGCGAGGACGCACGAAGTCGGAAGGCTAAATACGACCTCTTCTTTTCACGCATCCGCGCATCCATGGCCCTGTACCCTTTATTTGAGATGGTTGAACTGGACGGCTATCGGTACCTCGATGCCGATCTCGCGAACCCGCTTCCGGTCGAGGAAGCCTTCAGCGTTGGATGCGATACGATCTTCATGTTCCTCAATGTTCCGAGTAAGAGCGTTCGTGTCGAGCCGCACCCCCTGCGAGACCTTGTGGAGTTGAACTTCCGCTTACGGCTGAACGAGCGGTATATCCACCACCGCATCAAGGAAGCACAGG
>CAZGYZ010000177.1:0-4796 GCA_964530675.1 uncultured Nitrospira sp.
GAACTGATAGCAGGGAATATCGGCACTGCCGAGGCGGCAAAGGATCTCCTCAAGGTCGGTGTCGATGCCGTAAAGGTAGGTGTGGGGCCCGGCTCGATTTGTACGACCCGTATTGTGTCGGGGGCCGGGATGCCGCAACTGACGGCGATTGCCGATTGCGCAAAAGTCCTTGCAGGTAGCGGTATCCCGATCATTGCGGACGGTGGGATCAAGTATTCTGGTGATATCACGAAGGCCTTGGCCGCTGGTGCTTCTTCGGTCATGCTGGGCGGACTCTTGGCAGGCACGGAAGAATCGCCGGGTGACACGGAACTGTACCAAGCCAGAACCTATAAGGTGTACCGCGGCATGGGCTCGATCGGCGCGATGGAGCGAGGCGGCGGAGATCGGTATGGGCAAGGCGGGCGTCCGGCGCAGAAATTGGTCCCTGAAGGCATCGAAGGTCGCGTCCCCTATAAGGGAAAACTTTCAGCCGTCATCTACCAATTGATTGGCGGCGTGAAGTCCGGCATGGGCTATTGCGGATGCAAGACGATCTCTGACTTACAGCAGAAGGCCACGTTTATCAGGCAGACGGTCGCCGGTCTTCGCGAAAGCCACGTGCACGATGTGATTATCACGAAGGAAGCGCCGAATTACCGGATGGATTGGGAATAGTTTCTGCTACCCCTTACGCCTTACGCCTCACCCCTAACCGCATCAAGATGGAACTTTGGCACAATAGAATCCTGGTTCTCGATTTCGGGTCGCAATATACCCAGCTGATTGCACGCCGTATTCGCGAAGCCCACGTCTACTCGCAAATTCTGCCCTGCACCGTTCCCTTGGCGACCATCCTTGCCTACCGTCCGCAAGGCATCGTATTGTCTGGCGGCCCCTCCAGTGTGTATGAGAAGAGGGCGCCGTCCGTTCCCAAGGAACTCTTCGATCTAGGTATTCCCATTCTCGGTATTTGCTACGGGATGCAGCTTGTGACCCATCTCTCGGGCGGAGAGGTGGCTAAATCCAAGCACCGGGAGTATGGCCGGGCCGATCTTACGATCGACGACAAGAGCAATCTCTTCAAGGGTATCGGCGAAGGCGGATCGACCGTCGTCTGGATGTCGCACGGAGACCGTATCGAGCGGATGCCGCCGGGCTTCCGGTCGATCGCGCATACTGCGAATTCACCGATCGCTGCGATGAAGCGTGATGATCACAAGCGTCGAATCTATTGTCTTCAGTTTCATCCGGAAGTCGTGCATACGCCGGAGGGAACCCAGATCCTTCGGAATTTCGTCTATGATATTTGTGGCTGTAAGCCGACCTGGACGATGCAGTCCTATGTGGAGACGGCGGTACAGCAGATTCGCGAGCAAGTCGGCAAGGAGCGAGTGATCTGTGCTTTGAGTGGTGGGGTGGACTCATCTGTGGCAGCGGCCCTCACCCATCGCGCCATTGGTGACCAGTTGACCTGTATCTTTGTCGATAATGGACTGCTTCGGGCGGGAGAGAAAGAACAGGTCAAACAGACCTTCGCGCAACAGCTTCATCTGAACTTGCGCCTCCTCGATGCGTCCGATTCGTTTCTTGCCAAGCTCAAAGGGGTGATCGATCCGGAGCGTAAACGGAAAATTATCGGGAAGCAGTTTATCGAACAGTTCGAGGCCGAAGCGAAGAAGAAATCTGGCGGCGCGAAGTTTCTGGTTCAGGGCACGCTCTACCCAGATGTGATTGAGAGTGTGAGCTTTAAGGGCCCATCCGCTACGATCAAGACGCATCACAATGTGGGCGGGTTGCCGGCTCGGATGAAGCTCAAGTTGATTGAGCCCTTGCGGGAACTGTTTAAGGATGAAGTGCGAGTACTGGGGAAGGAACTGGGTTTGCCGGACGAGATTGTGTGGCGGCAACCTTTCCCAGGGCCTGGCCTTGCCATTCGGGTGCTGGGAGCGGTTACGCAGGAGCGACTGGTCATCCTGCGAGCGGCCGAGTCCATTCTCGATCAGGAGATTCGCGCAGCGGGTTTGTATCGGGAGATTTGGCAGTCGCTTGCCGTGCTGTTGCCGATCAGGACCGTGGGCGTCATGGGCGATCAGCGGACCTATGAACATGTTATTGCACTGCGTGCCGTCACGAGTTTGGACGGCATGACGGCCGATTGGGCCAAGATTCCAAATGATGTGTTGGGCAAGCTGTCGAACCGGATCATCAATGAAGTGAAGGGCGTCAATCGGGTAGTCTACGACATCAGTTCGAAACCACCGGCCACGATTGAATGGGAATAGGGGACGTGAGGGGTAAGGGGTGAGGGGTTAGGCGTGAATCGAGAGGGGAATGCGGACCTTCCGGTTGCCTCACACCTGACGCCTCACGGCTAACGAGTTATGGAAGTTAGACTACAAAAAGTCATTGCTGGAACCGGATTGGCTTCGCGGCGAAAGGCCGAGGAGTGGATTGCGGCTGGGCGCGTGACGGTCAACGGCAAGGTGGTGACGGAGCTTGGCACCAAGGTCGATCCGGATCGCGTCCATATCAAAGTGGACGGCAAGCATATCAGTTCCGCCCAGCCCTACGTGTATCTGTTGCTGAATAAGCCGAAGAATGTGATGTCGACATTGAACGATCCTGGAGGCAGGCCGACGGTGAAGGACTTTCTCCGTGGGATATCGGTACGGGTATTTCCCGTCGGTCGGTTAGACTTCGACAGCGAAGGGTTGATGCTCCTGACCAATCACGGCGACTTGGCTCAGACCCTGCTCCATCCCCGCTACCATGTGCCGAAGACCTATCTCATCAAGGTGAAGCAGGTGGTGACGGACGACCATATCCGGCAGTTGGAGCAGGGCGTGCAACTGGAAGACGGCATGACGAGTCCTGCTGTCGTAAAGAAGGTGAAGAAGGCCAAGCTGAACTCTTGGCTGGAGATTACGATCCGTGAAGGGCGCCAGCATCAAGTGAAACGTATGATGGAGGCGGTGGGTCACCCGGTTTTGAAGCTGACGAGAATTAAGATGGGTCCGCTTTCGTTGGGCGATCTGGATCCCGGTGAGTTCAGATATCTGACCGACCGTGAAGCGAATGCGTTGCGCGAGCTTGCAGAGCTGAAGCTTGTCGCAGCAGAGGATAGGGAACAGCAAGTTTCCAGGCCGAAGAAGCGGGTCAGCCGGGCTGGATGGGCTCGATCCAAGAAAGTGAAGGTGGTATGAAGGTTAGAACTCATCGATGCGGGGAACTCACAAAATCAGCCGTCGGGCAGACCGTTGTCTTAAACGGCTGGGTCCAGAAGCGGCGCGACCATGGCATGGTCATGTTCATCGATCTGCGGGATCGCACAGGGATCACGCAGGTGGTGTTTAACGCCGAACGGAACGCTGCGGTACATCAAGTCTCCCATGCCTTGCGGAGCGAGTGTGTCGTGTCTGTGACAGGCCAAGTGATGGCCCGTCCAGACGAGTCGAAGAATCCCAATCTGCCGACGGGCGAGATCGAAGTTTTCGTGGATGCCGTCGAGATTCTGAACGAGTCGAAGACGCCGCCTTTCATGATCGAAGACGATGCCGAAGTGACGGAGTCGATCCGGCTGAAGTATCGCTACCTGGATCTTCGACGCCCGAAGATGCAGCGGCTGTTAACGATCCGGCACGACATCATGCAGGCAGTCCGTAGTTTTCTGAATGCGGAACGTTTCCTCGAAGTGGAAACGCCGATTTTGACCAAGAGCACGCCGGAAGGCGCGCGCGATTATTTGGTGCCGAGCCGTGTGAATCCTGGCCAATTCTACGCGTTGCCTCAGTCGCCGCAGCTCTTCAAGCAGGTGCTCATGGTCAGTGGAGTCGATCGCTACTATCAGATCGCGCGCTGCTTCCGCGACGAGGATCTGCGCAACGATCGGCAGCCGGAATTTACACAGATCGATATCGAAATGTCGTTCGCCGATCGGTTGGACGTCATGAGCTTGATGGAGCAGATGATCGTTACGGTATTTCGTGAAGCGGGCGGCGTTCAATTGCCGACTCCCTTTCCGCGCATGACCTATGCCGAGGCTGTGGGCCGCTATGGATCAGACAAACCTGATCTGCGCTTCGACATGCCGCTGCACGATGTCACAGCCTTTGCGGCAGCCAGCGAGTTCAAGGTGTTCAAGGAGGCGGCGACCAAGGGCGGGATCGTAAAGGCGCTGATCGTGAAGGGTGGAGCGGCCACCCCGCGAAGCAGGATCGATGGGCTCGGTGAGATGGCCAAGAGTTTTGGTGCGAAGGGGCTCGCCTGGCTCAAGATCACGGCGGAGGGGCAGCTTGAGTCTGTGATCGCCAAGTTCCTGGATGCCAAGGCTTTTGCGGCGGCCCTTCCCGACGCCAAGCCAGGCGATTTAGTCCTTTTCGGTGCTGACAAAGCAGCCGTTGTCCACGATGTGTTGGGCCGCATCAGGCTCTTGCTGGGTGAAGAGTTGAAGTTGATCGATACGGCTGCTTGGAAGCCTCTGTGGGTCGTCGAGTTTCCCTTGCTGGATTATTCGCCTGAAGAAAAGCGGTACATTTTCATGCATAATCCCTTTGCCGCGCCGATGGACGAGGATGTTTCGTTCCTTGGCTCTGAGCCGCTCAAAGTACGGGCGAAGGCCTATGATATGGTGCTGAACGGAAGCGAGATCGGCGGAGGGAGCATCCGGAACCACCGGAGCGATATTCAGTTACGCATTCTCGACCTGCTCGGCATCGACAAGGAGCAAGCGCAGGCCAAGTTCGGGTTCTTGCTCGATGCACTGGATTATGGCGCCCCGCCTCATGGGGGTATCGCTTTCGGGCTCGACCGTCTCA
>CAZGYZ010000178.1:0-3620 GCA_964530675.1 uncultured Nitrospira sp.
CCCGGCCTGTCGAGGCTCATCCGGATCGCCCAGTTCTTGGCGACCGGGCCATGGGTCACCGCAAAATGGCGCCGGGCGAGCACCAGATGTTCCTTCTCGTTGCTCAAGTCGTCGCTCCAGGGCACCAAGACATAGCGCACAAAATGGTTGGAGAGGATGATCCGGAGCGATGCCCCTCGCCACTGGGGATTGGCCGCTAAGTGGGCTTCCAGCGCTGCGGCAGCCGGCTCCCAGCCGGCGGAACCCTCGGACGAGCCGGGCACTGGCACCGTTGTCGTTGCCATCAGTCCCGGGCGAAAACCGCGGGGCCGATGCGCCACCAGCAACCGGTCGGGGCATAGGAGGATGCTGAGCTGGTCAGCCCACAAAGGTAACACGGTTGATCTCCTCCAACGTGGTGATGCCTTGACGAACGAGATCCATTGCGGATTCCCGGAGAAAACGAGTACCGGTTGCCCGCGCGGTATCTTTAATCCGGCGGATCGGTTCTTTCGCGATGATCTGCTCGCGGATCTCGTCGGTGAGCAGCAGTACCTCCGCAATGGCCTTGCGTCCTTTGTATCCGGTGCCGTAACAGTCCTTGCAGCCGCGGCCGGTTCGAAAGTTGAAGTCCGCCGCCTCCGCGTCGGCCAGCCGTGAAGCGGTCAGAAGTTTGCTGTCAGGATGGTAGGGCTCGATACAATGGGGGCAGAGGACGCGCAAGAGGCGTTGCGCGATGACCCCGTTCAATGCCGAGACGAAATTATAGGGCTCCACGCCCATATGGATGAATCGCCCGATGATGTCCAGCACGTTGTTGGCGTGGACGGTTGCCAAGACCAGGTGTCCTGTCAGTGCCGACTGAACGGCGATCTGAGCCGTTTCCGAATCCCGAATTTCTCCGACCATAATCTTGTCTGGGTCGTGTCTCAGGATCGAACGCAGCCCGCGGGAAAACGTCAGACCTTTCTTTTCGTTGACGGGAATCTGCAGAATCCCCGGCAGCTGATATTCCACCGGATCTTCGATCGTGATGATTTTGTCCTTGCCTTGGTTCAGCTCGTTGAGCACGGCATAGAGAGAGGTCGTTTTTCCGCTCCCCGTCGGGCCCGTGACCAACATCAAGCCGTAGGGCTCGGAGGCGAGCCCGCGGATCTGCGTCACCGTCTGCTCGTCGAAGCCGATCATGTCCAGCCGGAGCCCCTGACTCTGCTGCGATAACGACTGTTTGTCCAGAATACGAATCACCGAGTCTTCTCCATGGATGCTGGGCATCACCGACACCCGGAAATCCACCGCGCGGCCAAGAACAGCCAGCTTGAATCGGCCGTCTTGGGGAATCCGCCGCTCCGAGATGTCCAGTTCCGACATCACCTTGATGCGGGAGATCGCCTGCTCGGCCATTTCCTTGCCTTCCACCACTTTCACTTTCAGCAGCACCCCATCGATCCGATACTTGACCGTGAGATCCGACGTTCCCGCTTCAAGATGGATGTCGCTGGCGCCGAGCTTGAAGGCATCATAAATCGTCGAATGCACCAGCTTGACTACGGGGCTGGTTCCTTCGCTGATCGATTTGATCGACAGATCCTCGATGGCCTCGGACGCCCTGCGTCCCTCCGGGCCGAGCGCGAGCACATCGTCCATCGCGCGGGCCTCGGCCTCGTACTTCGCGAACATCGAGAGCAGCGCGGTGCGATGGACCAGAACCCACAGGGCAGGATCCCGGAGTTGCTCATTCACCCAGGCTTGCCTGGCCGGATCGAACGGATCGCAAAAAGCCACACAGAGAAGGCTGTCCCCGTCTCGGAACGGCAGGCATTCGTGCGCCACCGCTTCGGGGTAGGAGATACTGTCGAAATTTGCCTCGCAGACATTCAGGGCATCGTGGCTCAGGCAACGGTACTGGAGGGTCGCGGCCAGTTTCGCCGCGAACTCGTCGTGGCCCAGCTTCACCTGATCGTCCAGCGTCTCGATCAGTCGCCGTTTCTCACGAGAGGCGCCGGTTTTCGCGAGCGACAACTCGCTCGATGAGAATCCGGCGTATCCGGCGATCGTGGACTCGGTCTGGTTCATTGGATACTCCCCGCAAGTTCAAACATGGGGAAATACATGAGGAGCACGATCGTTCCGATCACGAGGCCGATGGCGGCCATCAGCGCCGGTTCGATCAATTTCGTCAGCCAATCCAGTACGCGCGCGATGTCTTCATCATAGAAGACCGCGATCCGTTCCATCATCTCGCCCATCTGTCCGGTCCGCTCCCCGACTCGCAACATGCGGTGGGCGACCGGAGTGGTCAATCCGTGCGATTCCATCGCCTGGGAAACCGGCTTTCCTTCGCGGAGATCCCGCACAGCAGCGTGAAGCGGTCCGCGCAATGACAGGGGAAGAATGCCGGCGACCATCTCGATGGCGGCCACGATCGGGATACCCCCCTTCACCAGCATGCCCAACGTGCGATAGAAGCGCGCCAGATCGAATACCTGGAGCCGGCTCCCGATAGCGGGAATCGATCGAAGTTGTGAAAGGACCCGCGCTTTCACGGCGGGAAGCGTGAGGCCGTAGGCAGAGGCGATCCCCACAATGGCCAGACAGCCCATGACCAGGAGGCCGTGCTCCTCCATCACCTTTCCCCACTCCAGCAACAGCTGCGACAACACCGGAAGATCCTTGCCCGCATCCTCATAGATGCGGCTGAACTTGGGCACGACATACATCATCAAGAACAACATCACGAGTCCGCCGACGACGAGCAGCACGATCGGATAGATCGAGGCGCTTACGAGCTTCTTACGAACCTGATCCAGTTGCACCTGGTAGGCGATATACCGGGACAGGGCTTCGCGGAGATCGCCGGTTCTCTCGCTCGCACGAACCGTCGCGACATAGAGCGCAGGAAAACTGGAGGGCAACTGTTCGACCGACGAGGAGAACGTGAGCCCTTCCCGCAGTTTGGTCAGAATCTGTTCCAGCACTTGCTTCAAATCCGGATGGCGCTCTTTTTCCCGGAGTGTCTCGAGCGCTTCAACCAACGACAGACCAGCCCCCAGTAGGGCGATCAGTTCTTGGCTGAACAGAGTCAGAGGAAAAGTCGTCCGCCGCTTGAGATACGCGGCCAATCCAGCCCGCTTCGAACGGAGCGTCAACACCTCGTAGCCCAGCCGCTCGACCTGACGGCGAGCATCGTCGGCATCGATGGAATCGACGTTCAGCTCCACCACCGTATCCAGCGACTGCATGGCCTTGACGTGGTACTGCATAGCCCCCTACCAGTTCGTGATGTCTTCGTTATCGACCGTTCCACCCGGCTGCGCATCTTTGCCGAACGACCATAGATCGAACTCGCTGTGCTCCCCGGGGAATTTATACGAGTAGGGACGACCCCACGGATCCGTGGGAAGGGCTTTCTTCAAGTAGGGCCCCTGCCATTTCGCCTCATCCGCCGGTTTGACCATGAGGACGGCCAGTCCCTGTTCCGTGGAGGGATAGTGGCCTACGTCCAAGCGGTATTGATCCAGCGCTTGCTCCACCGCGGTCAATTGGGCGCGGGCGGTCTTCGCCTCAGATTTCCCGATCTGTGCAAAATATCGGGGCCCCACGAACCCGGCGAGCAGACCGATAATCACCATCACGACGAG
>CAZGYZ010000178.1:3720-4788 GCA_964530675.1 uncultured Nitrospira sp.
TGATTCGGAGCACCGTCTGGGCAAGCTGCCGGGGATCCATGAGGGCCGGCAGCGTCGACCACCGGTTTGTGGAATCGTTCCCGACAATGACAATCCCGGCATGTTGCGTTTTGTCTGTGTCGATGACCGGATCAAGGTCGTACAGGCCCAACTTCCGGCGCAGCTCCTCGATCTCCGTCTCTTTCCCTGTCAGGAAATACCACCCTGGGAATTGCCCGAAGCGAGCGGCATACTCTTTTAACGTCTTCGGCCTGTCTACCGCCGGATCAAGAGAAATCGAGAGCAGAAACAGATCACGCCCGACCCGGTCTCCCAGCAGCCCGTGCAGCCGCGCAAGATTCGCCGTGGTGGGGCTGCAGCTTTTCTGGCAGCTCGTATAGATGAAGTTGACGAGGACCGTCTTCCCTTTCACCAAGTCGTCGTAGAAACGGACCGGCCGGCCCTCGTGTGTCAACAGGAGGATGTTAGGGAAGGCAGGGGTAGGCGCCTTGAGATCCTGGCGCACGTCTTGGCCCGCGCCGGGAGACCCGATCGGTGCACAGGCGCAGGTGAGCCAAAGACCCGTGCAGGCCATGATGATCCAGGCTCCCCGCAACCGGTGGACAGCCCGAGTGCTCACGATTGATTGCCCCTCTTGCCCATATCGAAATCGCACTCGGGGAAGCCGACACCTCTTCCGTTGACTCGGTCCAGATCCCCTGCGGCGTCGAAGTAGATGCGCTGTTCTTCTTCCAATTCAATACAATCGGGAACGACGCCGGACACCTCCGGATCGATTCTGGCTTCACCGTCGAGCGGGCTGCGCTGCCCGAAGGGCCTTGGGTCATGGAACCCCATCATTCGCATGTCCTCATGCTCGACATTGTGACAATGAAAGGAAAAGGGACCGGTGAAGGTGCGGAACTTGATCAACACCTTGGCGGCTTCTCCCCCGTGCAGGTTGACCAAATCGCTGTTGAACGACCGCTCGAACGGAGGCGCGTTCCCGTTGAGGGTCTGGATCTGGAAACCCTCAAGGTGCGTATGAAACGGGTGCCACCAGCCGCCGGAACTGTTCTCGAAGGTCCA
>CAZGYZ010000179.1:0-4749 GCA_964530675.1 uncultured Nitrospira sp.
TCAGATATATCAGACCAAGGGGTCGCAGGATGTCAGTTGGTATCAGCGCCGGCCCGACTTGTCGCTGGCGCTCATTGCTGCATCTGGCGTCGGCAAGGATGCCTGCATCATCGACGTCGGCGGCGGGGCATCTACGCTCGTTGATTTTCTGCTCGATGACGGTTACACGCGGCTTGCGGTGCTCGACCTGTCCGGTGTCGCATTGAGCATTAGTCGCACTAGACTTGGTGCGCGGGCGGACAGAGTCGAGTGGTTCGAGGCAGACGTGACATCCTTCCTGCCGCCGCATCGTTTTGATCTGTGGCATGACCGAGCCGTGTTTCACTTCCTGACGGCAGCGGAGGACCGCCGCAGCTACGTGGCGACGCTGCGACGGACTTTGCATCCGGGCGGCACAGTTGTGCTGTCCACGTTCGCGCTGGACGGCCCGCCGATGTGCAGCGGCCTTGATGTTATGCAATATGATGAATCGTCCATTCTCGCGGAATTGGGTGCGGAGTTTCAGCTTCAGGAGGTTCGCCGAGAGACCCATGTGACGCCTTGGCAATCTGAACAGCAGTTTATTTATTTCCGGTTTCAGTGGCAGACCACATGAACGGGTTGTAAGGGGGATACTAGCGGGACATTTGGGGACGGAAAAATATTTCAGGAACCATTGATTGCGCATTCATTCGTGGGATTGCTTGCTGGACAGGGCTGCCGGTGTCTTATCGATTGTTGAACTGGTTGGGTGAGTAAGGGGTGCCATAGTGGCCGAAGGGATTACGGAGCCAGTCGGGGTCATAAAGCTTTGTGCTCTGCCGGCCTTGATCATACCGAGATAGGGCAGTGATCGCCTCGAAATTTGTTGCCGAGGTGGGGCTATAGGGATTGCCATAGAGCCCCAATTCGTTGATGGCGCTGTTCGGATCGCCGAGATTTTTCAGGCTAAAGGGATCGACCACGGGACTTGGGTCTGACTCGTTGGCGCTAAGGTTGTCGATAGGTTCGGCTTGGGCAGTCAGGGGAAGAAAAGCGAAGATGCCAACGAGCAGGAGTCTCATGCTTCATCTCCTAGTTTCACCGCCAGCCTACCCCTCCCAATGGAAAGAGATCAAGTGCCTGGAACTCCACTTGGGCTTGCCCGATCATCCGATTGACATTTCTCAGCCTTGCCGTTAGGGTCCGGTTTGTTGAGCGAATGGTCGTTGTGAGGAAGGGGGATCCATGCAGATTCAGGTTCATACAGACAACAACATCACAGGACGTGAAGATGTCGTGAGCCTCGTCCAGGCCACTGTCGAGGGGGCTGTCGGTCGTTTTGGCGACCGGATTACCCGCGTGGAGGCTCACCTCAGTGACACAAACAGTCACAAGTCGAAGGGTGACGACAAACGGTGTTTGCTCGAAGCCAGACTAGCCGGGCTCCAGCCTTTCGCAGTGAGCCATGAGGCGGCGACCATCGAGATCGCTGTGACCGAAGCCGCAGACAAACTTCAGAGGGCGATCGAAAGCAAGATTGGACGAATCCTAGATCGATAACGCGGTGCAGATGGCGGTCGAGAGGGCTCTGGCTGACGACGAGAATTCAGAATGCCCTAATCGGTGCACCTACCGAGGAATCTTTGAAAAAGTAGAATGATCCTGTTGCGATCCTCCGATCAGGATTTTCCATCACGCGTTTGACCGATCAGCCTTGTTCCCCACGTGCCACGCGTTCCGCGTCATTATCGACATAGACTAGCCCGCATTATTCATGAACATTTCTGCTGCAATCGCGGATTCGCTGCTACGACGAGCCTTCGGCAGGCAGTCTCGCCGCTCGCTCCCTCGACGTACTGTTCAAGTACGCCTCGGGGTCTCACGGCTCCGGGTGCCTGTCTCGCAACGCGACTGCGCGATTTCGCCACGAACCGTCATGAATAATGCGGGCTAGGCCGTATCTGCGGCCTGGTACGATGGAACAGGGGGTCTGATCCTTTACATTTAAAAGGGTCTGCGCACCCCGCGCGTTGCTGGTTGGGTTGTGCGATGAAGAGGGCTGAGGCCATTGGAGACTATATTGGCCAAAGGATTACCCCACTTCCTGCAGCTTGATCAGGTTGGTCCCGCCTGGGTGCCCCAGTCTGGTCCCGGACAAAATCACAATCCGTTGACCGGTGGTGACCAATCCCTCTGCCTTTAATCGTCGCTCGGCCTCGTATACGCGCGCATCGGTCTGTTCGATCTGGTCCATGGTATAGGGGCGCACGCCCCAATAGAGTGCCATCCGTTGTCGGATTGGCTCAAATGGGGTGAAGGCAATGATCGGTGTGGGTGGCCGCTGTTTCGAGATCAACCGAGCAGTCCGGCCCTGCTCGCTGAAGGCCACGATGGCGCTGGCGCTGATTGACGTGACGGCGGAAGAAGCGGCGGCACAAATCGCTTCCGTAATAGATGCTTCTCCAGACTGCATATCGACCTTCGGTTTCCAGCCCAGGGTCGTTTCTGCTTCGGCAGCTCGAATGATGCGATCCATGACTTGAACTGTTTCGATTGGATGGGCGCCGATGGCTGTTTCAGCCGAGAGCATGACCGCATCGGTGCCATCAAAGACGGCATTGGCGACATCCGAGGCTTCCGCTCTCGTCGGGCGAAGGGCCTGCGTCATCGATTCCAACATCTGTGTGGCCGTAATGACAAGTCGCCGATTGCGGTTGGCTTCTACAATGATACGTTTCTGCAGCATCGGCACGGTTTCAGGGTCCATTTCGACGCCTAGGTCGCCACGGGCGATCATCACGCCGTCTGCTTGCTCCAAGATCGCGTCCAGCGAGATCACGGCTTCCGCCCGTTCGATCTTGGCGATGATCGGTAATTCCCTGCCGCATTCGGCGGCGAATTTCCGCGCTGCCGCGATGTCCTCTGGCCCTCTGACAAACGAGAGTGCGAGATAATCCACGCCCTGCGCGATTCCGAAGCGAATGTCCTCCCGATCTTTGTCGGTGAGCGTGGGAGCACTGACCAGGGTGCCTGGCAGATTGATTCCCTTATGCGACGTGATTCTGCCGCCTGTGGTGACGGTGCATTCGACGGAACCGCCGATGATGCGATCGGCCACCAGTTCAACGAGTCCGTCGTTAATCAGAATCCTGGCGCCTGGCCGGATGTCGCGCGCGAAGAACTGATAGGTCACGGGGATTTCTGGTACTGCAGGCCGTGAAATGGATTGCGCGCCGAGTTGGCCGTCTGCTTGCGCGAGCATCGCCTGTAAGCGCACCAACTGGCCGGCTCCCACCTCGATTCCCTCATCCGTCACAGCGCCTACTCGAATCCGGGGGCCCTGCAGATCCTGGATAATCGCGACCGCCTTGTGCCGATGTTCTGAAGCCTGTCTGATCGCCTTAATGGCCGCTGCGTGAGATTCATGGGTGCCATGAGAGAAATTCAACCGAGCGGCGTCCATTCCGTGCTCGATCAGGCGATCCAACATCGACGTCGAATCACAGGCGGGCCCGATCGTGCAGACGATTTTTGCCTTTCGCATGTTACGTTCCTCAGCTCTTGACAAGATGTGACGGACACTCAATGATGCTCCCGTCAAGGTTTGTTCATGCTCGCCACCGACGTGCGGTGGCGCAAACCACATGGGAGTTGAAAAGGGAATATGCAGAGTAACACAGATCCGCTAGATTTCGTGACGATTGAAGGCTTGCTGGCTTATGGGGAACAGTTTGCACGACGCCCATCAGTCGATGGAATGCTGTTGCCGGCCATTCCAGTCCCTTCGAACGACCGAGCCCGACAATCCCGTGTTGCGCTGACGAAGATCGAGGCGTTTGTCCAAGCGGCCCAAAAGGGATTCTCAGGAGCAGACGCCTATCGGGCGGCAAGGCAAGCCATCATCGATGATGCCTGTGCCGGTGACGCGCTGGTATTTTTTGCCGCCTGGAATCGCTTATTGGTGGAGGGGAAGCTGCAGCCATTATTACGGGCGCCGATCGGATCGGTGTTGAAGCCGACCCAGCGCCGTCCGGTAGCGATTGTCCCGCGCTCGCAGCTCACGCCGCAATTGGCGGAAGGGCGCATCGTGCTGGACCTGGGTAACGAGCAATTCTGGTTGTTGCCCCGCGATTTGGGCGATCGCACCCTGCTCTTTACGATGCGCCACGGTGTCTCCCGTGTGGAGAGTAAGACCCATCGAGTCGGGCGCCGATTGGCGAATCAACTGGATCAGGAACGGGGCGTGCCACGGGCCGACTCCGTCGGGGCTGCGCTGGCCAGGATGATCGGCGTGGTCGGACAGCAACTGGACTTTCTCCATTTGTCCAATTACTTGGATCCACGCACGATTCTCCACTTCATCAGCCGGAGTCCCAACACCCGGCAGCTTTTTGAACGTGTGGTTGCCGCGCTCGTCCGAGACCCGCTTCCTCCTCGTGACCCCGATTATGCGCCTGCATTGGAGTCGTCGGACTTTGGGTGGATCACCGGTGTGGAAAAAACGGTGGAGGTCCAGGAGCTCGCCAAAACTTTTGGGGTTGATGTCCCCGCTGCTAAACGACTGATCAAAGATCCGCTGTATTGTTATCCCGGCGGCAATTCGTTTTTCGATCTCTACGTCGATGTCATCGACGGGCTTCATAAGCTGGGCCAAGCCAATCAGGGCAAAGTGGCCTGCCTGTATACGCATAGTTCCACGTTGCGGGCTCTCATGATCTATTTAGATCCACGCCCGTTTCATGAAGCCTTCACCGAATTCAGCGACTATAAAGAGAGTCAAGACAATGT
>CAZGYZ010000180.1:0-4715 GCA_964530675.1 uncultured Nitrospira sp.
GCCGAACATGGGCATCCATCACGAACACGAGTGTCACGACAACAGGTCCCCCTGTACGTCGGCGCCCTTATCATGGCGTTGATTCCACCGATCGTCATTTTCTGGGGGCCCTACGAACAGTTGTGGGAACTGTCGCACGTCGACCATGCACGGGTTGCCTTCTGGATCACGGGGCTGGCAACTACGTTTTTCGTCGCATTCTATCTGTTCCAGGGGACCATGGAGATCTTCACGCCATCCGGTCGCGTCGACTGGTCCGAGGGATTTCGACCGGGGATGATGCGGCCGCAACTGTTTTCGGCATCGCTGCTCCTGGGAATCATTCCCATTACGGCAGGACTCGCCGTGCTCCGCCTTCTGATCTGGGGCGACTTTCTCGAATTCATCTCTCCGGTACACCCAGAGGGAGCCGCTGCTCTGGCGAGGATTTCGCTTGCCGGCTGGTCCCCCGTGAGTCTTCTTCTTGGCGTCGGGGCCGCGATAGCCGGCTGGGCCACGGCGTTCTATTTCCATATCTTTCCGGCCCATCCCTCGGCATGGTGGTCAGAGCGTAAAAAAACGCTCTACGTGTTCTTTTTGAATCAAGGGTACTTCGATCAAGTCTACGAGGCCGCAATCATTCGCCCTTACCTACGATTCGCTTCGTGGCTTTGGCAAAGCGTGGATGTGCGGCTCATCGATCGGCCTGCCAACGGGCTTGCCGCCGCATCGTTCAGAATGGCAACGGGACTCTCGAAAGTCGTTGACTTCAAGAAGGTCGGTGAACCTCGGGTGGGGTATGTTCTTCTGGTGTTTCTGGTGCTTCTCATGCTCCTGTCGTTTTTAGCCGAGGAAATCGAGATTTTTGTCTTATGGTGAGCATGGAAAATCTTGCAAGCTTGTTCGGGATCCCCCATCTGGTCAGTTGGATTGGGCTGACCCCGCTCATCGGGCTGGTGATCGTTGGATTCCTCCCTGTCCGCGCCGGCGGGCGCCATGTCGAGGCCATTCGCTGGGTGACCCTCGGCGTCACCTTGCTCACGTTGGGGCTCGCGGTGGGGCTGTGGGCGAGCTTTGACCACACGGCCGGCGGGACGCAATTCGTGGACCGCGTGGAGTGGAGACTGCCCTATGGCACCCACTACGCGGTGGGTGTGGACGGTATTAGCTTGCTGCTGGTCCTGCTCACCGCGTTTCTCGCCCCCTTGTGCGTCCTGGGCTCCTGGCGCAGCATCGCGACGCACGTGAAGGCCTTCATGATGCTCATCCTCCTGGTGGAAGGGGCCGTGGTTGGCGTGTTCACCGCCCTGGACGCCTTTCTCTTCTTCTTCTTCTGGGAAATCACGATGATTCCCACGTATTGCATGATTGCGCTCTGGGGAGGCCCCCAGCGGACCCAGGCGTCGATCAAGTTCCTCTTGTTCAGCTTGACGGGGGGCCTGCTGATGCTCTCTGGGATTCTGGCCCTGCACCACGTCGGGGGCACATTCGACATGCTGGCTCTGATGCAGGTGGAGTATGCGCCGAAAGTCCAGTTCTGGATCTTCCTGGCGTTGTTTCTGGGGTTTGCCATCAAGGTGCCCATGCTCCTCGTTCATGGCTGGCTCGCCGACGCGCACGGGGAGGCGCCCACCGCGGGCAGCGTCATCCTCTCCGGGCTCCTGCTGAAGATGGGGGCTTACGGGCTTATCCGGTTCTGCCTCTCCATACTTCCCGAGGCCTCGGCATCGTTCGCCCCGTTCATCATGTGGCTCTCCGTGCTGGCCATTCTCTACGGCGGCGCCATGGCCCTCGCGCAACATGACTTCAAACGACTCATCGCCTATTCTTCCATCGCGCATATGGGGTTCGTCACCCTGGGTATTTTTGGGCTCAACACTCAAAGCGTCCAGGGCGCCGTCCTCCAAATGGTCAATCACGGGATTACCACCGGCGCCCTGTTTCTCGTCGCCGGAATGTTGTACGACCGCACGCATGACCGGACGATCAACAACTATGGGGGGCTGCAACAGGTGATGCCGAGATTCGCGGTGGTCTTGAGCATCTTCACCGTGGCATCCTTCGGATTGCCGGGGACCGGCAATTTCATCGGGGAGTTCCTCGTCCTGGCCGGAACCGTGTCTCATAGTTACCTCATGGTCCTGCTTGTCCTGGCGGGGATTGTGCTGGGCGCCGCCTACATGCTCTGGATGTTTCAGCGTATGGTGCTGGGGCCCGTGACCCCCTACGTTTCCACCTTGCCGGACCTGACTCGCCGCGAGATCGCGTGCGTGATTCCGTTGGCCCTGGCGGTGTTTGTCATCGGCCTCTATCCGACCTTCATGCTGGATCTGATGCACGTGAGCGTCACCACCCTCGTGCAGGACTTCGCGCAGGTGCAGCCGCTCCGGATCGGGGCAGTGTTCACCGCGCCATGACCGTCCACGCGCGTCTCGTCATACGCCGGGTCCGTGCAGAATCCAAGCGTTTCAGCAAGGTGGTACAGTCTCCATCGACCTTGACAAACAACGGTGTCTGAGAAAGGAGAAGGGTATGCGTGTGGTCGTGGCAGTCGATCGATCCGATCCGACATTCAAGCTGGTGCATGCGGTCACTCGACTCTACACCCCGGCTGAGCTCACGCTGGTGCATGCGGTCGATCACGGGCTTGCGCGGTATCCGGCTATGGGGCCTACAGATCGAGGAATGGCTCCAGAAGAGCTGCGTCCCCTGCTGGACTCCGGTCACAAGCTCCTGGAGCAAGCGGCGAAATCCGTCCCGTCTGAATTGAACCTCGTGGTCAAGCAAGTGTGCGAGCTGGGGAACGCGGCGCGCGTGATCATCAACACCGCGCAGATGGAGGCGGCTGACTTGATCGTCACCGGCTCGCGCGGGCTCAGTAGCGAAGAGAGAGAGTTCACAGTCGGCAGCGTCTCCGACCGGATCGCAAGCCATGCCCCCTGCTCGACGCTGGTCGTCAAACACATGCCGGAACAGATCCGTCGCGTGCTGGTCGCCGTGAATGGGATTGACGACGCGGCACAAATCCAGCGCTGGCTCTTGGCCAACCCCTTTCACGACCCGGTCGAGATGACCGTGCTGCATGTGGTGCCGACGCTCAAGGCGTATCGCAACGATAGCTCATTGGCCCATCATGATCGATTTCATGAGAATTTGCATGAGGATTCGGTGAGCTGGGGACAAAAACTTGTAGATAACGTCGCGGCAAAGCTCAGCGCTACACCTGCCCACGCCCCTGCAGGCGGGTGCTACAAGGCACATGGCCAAGTTTCCAGTGGTGATCCGCCTGAGGTCATCGTCAGGGAATCGGCCCGGCAGGACCTCGTGATTATGGCATCCCATGGCTTTCAGAGCGCGGTCCGGTTCATCTCCGGGAGCGTCGCTCAGAAAGTCCTCCACCGCGTCGCCGTCCCCGTCCTGATCATCGGATAAGAGGACGTATCAGAAGAGGACGGGCGGTATTGTCAACTTAAGTCGAATAGGGCTGATTTTCTACCTCGGGCCAGGAACCTGAATGTTGAACAATCAATGAGTTATGAATTCGTGTATGACCTAAATTTCGTTCAAATTCACATACTGAGCCGACCATCAAATAGTGCGTAGTTCATCACGCGGCATAGCGGACATGTTGCTCACGAAACAGGCTGGTGATCACCTGCGGTTGCTTCTGGCGCCGATACAAATGGCTGCGCACGATGGCGATGAGTTCGGTTCGGTTGGTCGGCCGGCTCTTGCCGAGTCCGTTGGTCTTGACATCCTGATTCAGCAATTCATCGGGGTTCAGTTCCGGGCAGTAGCCCGGCATCCGAATGAAGCTCCCCGCAGCAAGCTGCGGGGTATCTTGCGAAATTCTACGAAGCCACTACCCTCCTTCGCCAAGGCTACGGAGGGTTCTCCTCGCCTTCATCCCCGTAGCAAGCTACGGGGTATTTGGCGAAGGAGAATCAACCGCAGCCGCGACGAATGGGTGGCGGCAAAGCTTTATGGGTGTCTACAGCTATCGCGTCTCAATCGTTAGGTATGTTTATCTATCAGAACTATTTAAAATAGTTTTGCTTTCCGCCCCTATTCAGTTCGCCTCCGGTGACTCCCCGCTAGTCGGGAGCGATGATTTCCAGCTTACGCGAACGCCAATCGAGCACGGCGGTACACACCTGCATCTTAAGAGCAAGGTCTGGGTGTCCGGCGCGTATGACATCCGCGGCAAACTTTGAAAGGAAACGCGACTTCAGTTCAGCGCGGGCACGGTCGACGCCAACCTCCGCATAGGGTACCGAGGCCAACAGCAGGAAACCATCATCGGGAACGCGGCCGGCGCGCATATTGGCCTCGACCATGTCGGCGGCCCGGTGGATTGGATCGTCCAAGTTGGGGCTGTAGGGGCCGATGATGAACGCGACATTGGGCATGTGCAGGAAATCAAATCCGCGCCCGATGCAGATCACCCACTCGTGGTGTTCGATGTCCAGTGTGCGGTCCGTCTTCCGGACTTCGACAATACGATCCATGTTGCCGAGCACGAGCGGTTCGAGGTCATAGCGGATCTGGCTGGGCATGTCTGGAAACATCTCTTCCAGGCGCGGGCGCAAACCATACTGATCGTGGACTGCAAGCTCCGATATATCCAGCGTTTTGCCGTTCGAGCCGTGCAGCACAAGAGCCTCCTCGTCGGTTTCGAACCCGCAGACGATGGGATAGACCGTTCCGTGGCCGGCGCCGAAGACATGCTCGACCTG
>CAZGYZ010000181.1:0-4710 GCA_964530675.1 uncultured Nitrospira sp.
ATGCTGCATTCGCGTCGCTATGAGGAAATTTTACAAGAACAGTATTTTGCCCAGCGAGAAGGCCGCTATGTCATTCCGGTGAAAGCCGACATGCGTGGACGAGTTCCGGGGATCGTCCATGACGTGTCGGCCAGCGGGGCGACGGTGTTTATCGAGCCGCGTGAGCTGGTCGAGCTGAACAATTCGATCAAAGTGGCGGATTTGGAGATCGAGAGGGAAGTGCGCCGCATCCTTCAGGAGTTGTCCACGCTCATTGCCGAACAGTCCGAGGTCGTTCTGGCGGGGCTCGAAGCGCTGGCTGTGCTTGACGGTATTTCGGCACGGGCATCGTTTGGTCGTCAATTAAAGGCGCATCCAGTCGATCTCAACTCAGGCGGGCGAGTGAAACTGTTGCAGGCCCGACATCCTCTGCTCGTGTTGTCGAAAGAGCAGGTGGTCGCCAACGATATTCTCCTGGATGAATCGATTCGCGTACTCGTCATCTCCGGTCCCAATACGGGCGGGAAGACCGTGACCCTCAAGATCGTCGGGCTCTTTGCCTTGATGGTCCGGGCCGGATTGCATTTGCCCTGCGGCGCAGGGTCAGAAATGGCGATCTTTTCCGACGTCTATGCCGATATCGGCGACGCCCAGGACCTGGCCCGCGATCTATCCAGCTTTTCTGCGCACATGACCCAGATGATTCAGTTGCTCGATGAAACGGACCGTCATGGCAGGAGCGATACGCATGGTATCCCGCGGCAATGGTTGGTCCTCCTCGATGAGCCGGTGACCTCGACTGATCCGACGGAAGGGGCGGCCCTGGCCGAAGCGTTGCTCTGTCGGCTGGCCACACTGGGGATGAAAGTCGTCGCGACTACGCACTACGGGTCGCTGAAGGCCTTGGCCCATACGATGCCGGGTTTCGCAAACGCTGCAGTCGAGTTCGACGTGGCGACACTGTCGCCGACCTATCGGCTCTTCATGGGGGTGCCAGGTGGATCGTCTGCGCTTGAGATCGCCGGCCGATTGGGGATGGACCGGGCCTTGATCGATGAGGCAAGGCAGAAGCTCCATAAAGATGAGCGGGTCATGGAAACGATGCTGCACGATCTGCAAGTCACGCAGCGGCAGTTGGCCAATGACCTGGCTCAGGCGGTCGAGGCTAGACGCGAAGCGGAACAGGCCGAACAACGTGCGAAGGCGCAGCTGGCTCATCTGGAAGAGACTGAACGGGAAGCGCAAAAGGGCCTTAAACGAAAACTCAGCGAACAGTTCAACCGCGCGCGGGCAGAAGTGCAAGCCACGGTAGATACAGTCAAGGGCGAGCAGAAATTGATCAAAGCCAAAGCAGCGAAGCAACGATTGTTCGAACTGGAGGCGCAGACGAGAGCTAATTTGACCCCGGTCGGCACGCCTATTCCGCTTGAGCAGTTGGGAATGGGGGATCAGGTCGAGATCAGCGGGCTCGGCATGACCGGCACATTGCTCGAAACGCCACAAGGGAAGAAACGAGTGAGGGTGAAGGTGGGGCAGGGGGAAGTGCTGGCTACAGTGGCGAATCTCGTTGGCCTTGCACGAGGGCAGGTGGTATCGCCACCAGCAGCATCGAATGCTCGCCGGATTTCGGCAGGTGGCGGACTGGGCCTCGATGGACAGACTGTCGTGGATGTCCGAGGGAAGGCGGCGGACGAGGCGTTGGATGATGTGGTCGCAGCGCTGGATCGTGCCACCATGGCCAGTGCGCCATTCCTCCGCATCATCCATGGCCACGGCACGGGGAAACTCAAAGCGTCGTTGCGGGATTACTTGAAGGGCTCACCCTATGTAGCGGAGTTCCGCGCGGGAGATCGGGCAGAAGGCGGAGATGGGGTGACGGTCGTGAGGTTGGGGTAATGAGAGGAAGGCCTAGCTGATCCCCTGTGCTCGCGCAACGCGCGGCCTCAGAAGGATGGGAAGGGTAGCCTGGCCGTCCTCTTGCTCGCGGAACGCGCACGATAAGAATGTGCTCGTTCGACGCGCGCAATCGAGGATCGACCAAGCTACCCTTGAAAATGAAATGGGAAATTGGGAAGACGTGCGCAGTGAACGACAATCTGGCCGCTCCTTTTTGAAGGGAAGCAGGTAGCCTCAGAAGATATAGAGGCGGGCTAAGCCAGCGATTCGACCGCGGCGTGTAACCGCTCGGTCAGCTTCGTCGCCGCGAGCGGTTCCTCCTGCGCCCGCTCGACTTTGATCGGCTCTCCGAAGATGATGCGCAACCGCGGGAAGCCGATTCTGCCCCGCGAGAGGGCCCGTGCTGTGCCGACGAGGCGGACTGGCACAAGGGGCGCACCCGTCGCGAGCGCCATGCGTGCGGCACCCCGGTGCCACACACGGTCGCCGTAGATGGCGCCTTGCGGGAAAATCGCGACCGCCTGTCCTGCCTCGAGCGCATGTCGCATCCGAGCGAGAGCGAGGTGGTCGCCGTGCCCACGCTTAATCCCGACCGCGCCGAGCCCGTCGAGCACCCATCCAAGCAGTCGGGACTGCCAGAGTTCCGCCTTTCCGAGGAAACGCAGTTCCCGCGAGATCGCCGCTCCCAGGATGATCCCGTCGAGTACCGAGTCATGATTCGGTGCGATAACCACAGGCCCGGTGGTGGGGAGACGATCAGCGCCGACCACCTCGAGTCGATACATGGCGCGTACCAAGCCGCCGAAGAAACAGCGAGCCTGTGCATAGGTCGGAGCGGGGAACGGTAAAAGACCCGCATTGTTATTTGCCCGACGATCGACAAGTGCATCCATCAATGATTCCATCAGACCTCCTCCTCATCCATAGCTACTGCCATTGAGCGCAATGTTGGCCTATTGGGTCGTCTTGTTTCGGGATCTTGCTCTCTATCGACCCTAGCTCAGCAATCGGGCACATGAGGAGCGTGGCTTGTATCCATCGCGCAATGGTCGGGCTGGCTGAGGCACATGGTTAGACTTTACCTTTATCTTGTTTCTCTTTTTTCCAGGCTCCCCAGGCATAGAAAAACCCCACCGGCGCGCTGATGAGGCAAACCCATGCCAGAGGAGACGATTCTGCGAACAGCCAACCGGCAAGAGCGGTATAGATCGCTGCTCCGACAAAGTAGAGATACCAAGGAATCTTGCCCTTTCTGTTCACTGCTGTGTCGGTTTGCGATGTCATTAAGCGCTGGCCAGCAGGTTTCAGAAATTGCATAGACATTGTCAGCCTCCTCCCTCTGGAATGGCGAACCATGTGTTCGCTGGTCGGAGCGTCCGGCTTCCTACGAACGGACGCCTGCCCACCGATTCCGCAGCCACTTCGACCGTACGAGCTTGAACCCGAGCCAGGCCATTAGCAGCACTCCGAGCAGCGGTACCACCACGGAATTCACCAGCTTCTGATAATCGATCATCTGTACCCGCAAGAGATATTGGTAGCGCGAAGGATTCCGTCCCTCCGCCGTAATGATGACTCTGTACAGGCCCTCATCCAGATTGGTTTCTCCACTGATTACTCCGGCCGGGTGATGGCTCGGACGCCAGTCTGCCACCGTCTGAGCTTCTGTCTCATTGCTCCCGTTCCCCTTCAGGATCCGCAGACCTACCGGCACGTTACGCAGTGTCGGGTCCACAAGGTCCACGACCAGGAAGGTCTCGCCTGTCTTGGGAATGTCCGTGCAGTATTGCGCTTTCAGCTCGTATTGGGGCTGGTAGGTGCTGAAATGCACCGCGCTTTCACCGACCCAACGTACGCATGGGTCTACCTCCAAATCCGCTCCTTCATGCGCAGCGGCTGCGCCAGGATACAGTGCAACAACAAGAAGGAGCAGCAGCATAGAGCTTGCTCGTGTCATTTGCTTAATCATGGCCAACCCTCCTGTTTCGAGACCGCGCTAAGCTCTGGTCCATGCTGCGCTCTCTATCACTCCCGATAGTCTCGCGTCTTAATTCTTGTCATCCGCTTCTGTTGCTCACTGAAGAGACAGGTCCCTCCGGGGTGTAAGGAGGGGCCTGCCTACCTCAGCGGGAGACGCCGTGTTGAGTCGCGGCGCCACCAAGACGAGGAAAAGAAACCGGCCTCCATATCTCTGCTGTGGTCATCTGGTCTCATCGAATCACCATGTTGATCGTCTGCTGCGGCGGGGTCTCGTCCTCGAGACCACGGAGACAGCGCGCAATGCCGGGTTAGTTGCTGCTGCCTGCGACGTGAGGAGTCGATGTTCAGCATGCAGTGGATCAACAATTGTCCCACAGTTGATGCAACGCCATCCGGCATACTCATGGCCACCTGACCCGAGTCCCTGAAGGTCTTCAAACCTCTCACGCACCATCAATCCACTACAGCGTGCGCACCTCACCGCCTGCCTCCTTCTTTGAGAGGACCGTGCGTCTGCCACTTCGCACCTTTCCCTCAAGGGCTAAGGTTGGAGGTAGCCAGTACCAAGCGCCAGGCACATAACAGTCAAGGCACCAAGAACAATGAAAATAATGTGCTTCACAGTGTGATCGATTTTTTGGACAGTTGTATTTGCCATTGGAATTTCCCCTTCTTGCGCGTAGGTCGGTTTTGGTTGCCAGAATCGGACCTCCTTATCCTTTCCTGCCTTTTTCACGGATCATCCATTCCTGTATGTACGGCCAGCTATTGAGGAGCTCGACGCCTCCTTTCTCGCAGGCGTTCAGAAATCGAACGATCTCGACATCCACGAGCGTCACTCCGTTGAGGTCCAGT
>CAZGYZ010000182.1:0-4700 GCA_964530675.1 uncultured Nitrospira sp.
GTTGTGATCGAGATATGTCCGCCGTCGCCACATAGTCCAGCGCACTTCCCGCCGATCGTTGAAGCAAAGATACCGCTCTGGTGGATTGGTCCAAGATTGAAAAGTGGTTCTGAGATGTCATCAGGAAACTCACCAGAGATAAACAACGAATCTGTTGCATTAATCGTAATATTGCCTCCATGCCCACTGGATTTTGTGACCGAATTGATCCTGCCGCCAGCGGTCATCTGTAATTGAGGAGTCGTGATGATTACGTCTCCGGCGTTTCCTCGACTGCCATAAGTTCCAAATGATTGGGTAAATATACCGCTCGGACGGACAAACCTACTGCCTTCCAAGATTCCTATGTGCTCGCTGGCGCTCACAGTAATTGAACCCGCGTCTCCGTCGCCTCCGGTAACGCTGATTAGTTGACTCCCTTGCGTGAGATCAACAGTTTTAGCCAAAATGTTAATTCCGCCACCTGGGTTGAGAATGGTTTGAGTTTCAAATCTGGAATCACTCAGCAAGACTCGGTCTGCGTTCACGGTGATAGCACCGCCTCGCTCGAATCCTTGAGCTTGGAATAGGCTATTCTCTAGCTGAATGTCGCGGGCCGTTAGCGAAATGTCGCCGGCTCGTCCGGTATTGTTTATGATTGAAAAACTGCCTGTGTCAATACCTGAGAATGTAAGGTGGACGCTATCTGCGGAAATTGCGACGTTGCCAGCAGCCCCGGTGGCATCTTCGCCGAATATATTCGCGACGAAGTTTCCCGTGCTGAGATATATGTCCTGCATCTGAACACTTTGCCCAGTAGCAGTAATCCTGACATCGCCTCCACGCCCTTGTCCCGTGGTCCCGCTATCGATGAAGAGTGGCAAACCAAAGGGATCACCTGTGATAGCAAGACCACCTGATGTCGTTTCAATGGTGACATTGCCGGCGTTTCCAGGACCTGAAGTGTGAGTATCAATGACCGAAAAGAGAAAGTTGTCGAAAGTCGTTGCCGTCACGTCCATGGTCCCGGACGAGATTCGAATTTTTCCGGCATTACCGGAGCCCGTTGTTCTGGCAGTAAGGGCCGGAACATCAAGCGCGGTGACTGACATGTTTCCGGTAACGTTGATGTCAATCGCGACTGGTGGGCTGTCAGCATTAACCGTGTCAGCCGAGATCGTGGCCTGATCCATCACAAACTCTCCGCTCCGGATCCGGATGACGGTGGAATCCGAGGATGGCGGTCCCAGGGTTCCTAATGGGGCGCCCGATAAGGTTGGTACAGGGACCTCGCCCGGCGTGGTCACCGTCGCCATGTAAATCAGCCCGTTCGGCGCAGACAGACTGCCTCCCGTCATCGTTACACCAGCTGGAACAGTTACTCCCGTGTCGGTTGTGAACGTACGAGGCCCGCCTATGAATGCCAGAGTCTTTCCATCAGGGACTTCTAGAGTTCCGCCCTGGATAGCAATCGATGCCGCGTTGGGGCCCAGGAATCCAAACGAGGCAATCGGAAAAGCAGTCAGCAGAGCGTCAGCTGCTACATTAGGAATGGCGTTGAATCGCGCGTTGTCCGTGAGTTTGAGGTAATCGGCGCTGGTGAAGGCCACCATGCCCCCGACGTTCATGGTGGCGTTCAGCCCGAACAGGAACCCTGCCGGGTTGATCAAAAAGAGATTGGCGGTTCCGAACCCATTTGGTCCGTTGGTCTGAATCATTCCAAAGATAGCTGAAGGATCTCCCCCGGTCACCCGACCCAGTATGTTGGATGTCGGCAAGTTAGGATCAAGTAAGTTGCCGTTTAGATCAATCGATCCCGCGTTCAGGAAGTTAGCAATGTTGTTGGTCGGGATGCTGAAGTCTCCAAAGCTGTGGAACAAATTGGTCCCTCCGCCTGGACGGGTTCCACCTGTGATGTCGTATTGGGTCTGCCCCCCGACAGCGATCAGATCGCTCACCTGGGTGTGCAGACCAGACGGTGTGATAGGAGGGGCCTGGGCCTGTGACACATAAACTTCACCGCCTATGAGGCCCCAGCTGAACAATCCGGCAAGGGCCGCGATCGACAGAACGGAGAGTTTCACTGTGGTGGACACCGGCGAGGGGTGAAACCTCATTGCCTGAACCCTTCTGCGATTATTCCGGTTCAACTCTCTCGTATATCCGAAGGACTCCCGGGGCAGACGCTTCGCCCGCCCCTCACAAGAGCTTGTAGGCAGCCGCAACACATACTCAGTTGGTTATGGCGCCGGTGCACTTTTCAACCTCTTTCAGGATGCTGAACAGTCGGCCACCGGCATTCTTGCCTCGTTCAGATCCGCAACATACCCCTGAGGGTATGGCTATTGGCAGGTGCAGGCGCAGACGCCGCCACCCGTATTGACAGTCTTGCATTTGGCCAATGGATTAACGACGTCACAGGTGACGCCAGGAGTTTTGCAGACAAGGCCACCGGTACATGCAGTCCCATCCGCTGCCTTATCCCCTGACCTAACGGCCCGCGTAAGGCACCCTCCTGCGCCGTTGTCATCCTCTCCTGCGGTAGCAGCACCAGGACATTTCACCTCCTGATTGATCTTGAGACAGCCTGGGAGGAATAACCCCGTCAGGACGCAGAACAGCAGAACGTGTCCTTTGAGTCTGAAGAAATGCTGAATGTATGACATCTAATTCCCTCCCTGGTTTAATTTAGAAACTGACAGAGACCCCGCCCTAGTGGGGCTTTCCGTCGCTGGCTTTCGCTTCTGTCAGAAGGTTGGCGAACGCATCCCTTGCAGAGAGCGATTGCCCAGCCGTGAAGCCCAACCGAGGCTCATCGATGATCGGGATGATAAGAAATTCTTCAACAGTTAGAATGCCCAGAAAATACCTATTCAGTGAGGGAATCCACACGAGAAGGTTCGTTGTGGATGTCCTGTGTTTTTCCAGAAGCCGGATGATTCCGGCCCCACCCCACTCGGTTGTACGCCACTCCAGGCTTGCCTGATGATCCTTCCGAATTCCTGTCACAGTGAGGGAAGACCGGACGTCTTTCCCTTCGCCAACGGTGATCGGATAGATAAAGTCGTTCGCTGGTTGAAGCAGGCTGCGTGCGTCATTGACTCCGCCAGGTTCGTACGCCTTCAGCTTATTGAGTGGCACTAGAAAGCGAGGAAGCGGATCCCCCAGAGCCGTTTTCGTATCAACTGCTTCAGCTGCTGACGAAAACCCCAACTCTCTGGCATGCCTGTCATCGTTTTTCGTTAGATGTTCGAGAGCTTGCTTACCTTTCTTGGCTGCCTTCGTGGTTTCCACGGAAGCTTGAAGCCACGGGGACATGGTATCGGTCCCAGGACTCACATTGGTATGAGAAAAATCAGGTTGCGCGACTACTGACTGGTCACACCACAGTGCGGTGGAAAGAATGGCACAGATAAAGAATCCCAGATGATCTGTTCGCATACGACACTTTCTTCAAGGACTTGGGGGAATGTCAATACTGATGTAGTCTCCGTAATGAGTCCAGTGCCCAGCACAGCTTGTGGCATACTGGCAGTCGTATGAAATATCTCTGATGCCATGAACGTGATCATCAACTACGACTATATTGCCATCAGGTATAACTTTATAGCCTTTCACAACGAGGGTGTGCTTTCCGCCTCCGACAAATTGCACCACAGAAATGAAAGGCCGATCCTTAGAGCAAATCTCTTCTGTGACTTGATCCCAGCTTAGTGGGCCTCTGATCGTCTTGTAGGGGATGCGGAATTTGTCGAATACGTTAGCGGGCCATCCAGTCCTCAGGCAAGCGTTGGGGACGTTTGTCTGGTCGTAGAAGCAACAGTCGTCTATGCCTTTCTCGGTCAGATCATCCCGGTAGGCAACGTCATAGAAAAAGCATTGCTGGTCGACCTCGTTGATCTTGCGGTAGTTCATAACCATTTTCGCGCTCGCTACCCAACACCATGGGAAGCCGGGAGGTTGGTACACCGTATCGAGTTGCAAGTTCCCCTCAGTCTCAGAGCAGGCTATCGGGGCCGACTCAGCCTTTATTGAAACTCCCAGGAGAATTAACAAAACCGCGGCTACACCGGTCACCGTGCTTTTCATATCAACACCTGTAGTTCTGAAAAGGTCCTGTGGGAAAGAAAAGGTGTCAGGAACCATATCTCGCTTTGAGGCAGTTGCTCGTGCAGTAACCGGTTTGTTGATGATCGGGAGGTAGAAGACCGCACTTCTCCGAAGCCTGAGGTGCCATTCATGGCCGGCTCCTTCGAAAGTCCAGTGAGAGAAACCAGTGGGACAGCGTACGCAAACAGTGACGTGCAAGCAACTGGTAGCTCGTATTAAACCTGTACGGCATTTTTAGCAATAGACCCGTTTGGGGGGTATAGGGATTAGACGCCATATCTTGGGACATGGTTTGGAGTTCTGAGTCACCGGCTTCGCCGAGTTCTGAGTTAAAAGTTCTGAGTTCTGAGTTTTCCCTCGGATCTCAGCACTTCCCTTTCAGTGTTTCTGGCCAACTCATTCCTCATTCCACATTTCTCATTCCGCATTCTCTCCCGTATTCCAACTCAGAACCCAGAACTCAAAACTCAGAACTCAGAACTCAGAACTTCCCAGCACCCACAGAGGCATAGCGCAATTGATGTGCCAGCGGCTTCTATAGCCGGCTTCGAAAGATTTTTCGTGATTGCGGTCAATATTGGCAGGTTTTCACGAGGTCGAAGGGAAAGACG
>CAZGYZ010000183.1:0-4688 GCA_964530675.1 uncultured Nitrospira sp.
GATGCAACTCAAAAGGCGCATGCGACGCAAAGCGGTGCTCTTTCCCGGCAAGTGGGATCTGGCCGGACTTGATCGCATTCGCATTCTCAGCGAATTCGACGACCGCTACACAGCCCCGGACGGGGGGTACGCCAGTGGAGCCGACTACTACGATCGCTCAGGCGCATGCCGCGTGCTCGATTCCATCAACGTCCCCACCCTCATCATCACGGCACAAGACGATCCCTTCATTCCCTATTCCATGTTTACAGCGCCGCAGATTCAGTGCCATCCGATGATTCGGGTGGTCGCGCCTCGCCACGGAGGCCATTGTGGGTTCTTTCAATGGACAGACAACGGAGAAGATCCCTACTGGGCCGAGAATCGGATTGTGGACTTCCTGCAGGAACAGTACGGTCACATCTAAATTTGACCAGGTCGTTGCGTGGGGGTTGATCTCTGTGAGTCGCGCTTGTCGCGCACGTCTTGCTTGTCTCGCTCACCATTCACGAACGACGCTTGATGTGCAAGAGTAGCGGATCGGCGATTGCAACAGACATGTTCATGAATAATACGGGTTAGGCCAGAGATTCGACGGCGACGCGTAACCGCTCGGTCAGCTTCGCCGCTGCGCCTGGGTCTTCCGGGTCATACGTGACGTCGATTGGCTTTCCGACGATGACGTGCAACCGCGGGAAGCCGATTCTGCCACGTGAGAGGGCCCGCGCTGTGCCGACGAGGCGAACCGGCACGAGCGGCGCGCCTATCATGAGCGCTGCGTGCGCGGCACCTTCCTTCCATACACGGTCGCCGCGGACGGCGCCTTGCGGGAAGATCACGACCGCCTGTCCTGATCCCATAACAGGTACAGGCGCCAGGAAGAAGGGCGCCTGTCCCTGACTGGTACGTTGAGGGGGCGAGCGGCGAGCCCCCCGTTGAAGGCTTATCGCAACAGCGAATCCGTGATTGGAGCAGAAGCACTCATGAATAATTCAGGCGAGTGTCTCATTAATTTAGACGGGAGGTTGCAGCAGAGGCTGCGGCACTATCGTGTCTTGTGTGGTGCATCCCTGCAAGACAGCCGAGCGAGACTGGCGAGATGTGAAGGTTGATCCGGTCTATTGATTTGCAGATGCGAGTTGAGCGTTTCTGAAGGCATCAAACGGCGCCAAATTGAATGAGTCCCTGCTGGTGGGCCGCAATGAGCAGCTGTTGTCGGCTAGACACCTGCATTTTACTAAAGATCAGGGTGAAATGACGTCGAACAGTCGCTTCCTTAATGCACAGCCTATCCGCGATCTGTTTGTTTTTGAAACCCCTCGCGAGCGAATGGATGATCTCTAGTTCCCGAGAGGTCAGGCCCCCAGTAAGCCCTGCCTGCGTTCGATCATCGCTTCTGACCGAAGACCTATCGCCGATCAGGCCAATGGGGGATTGCGCCGGTCGATTGTCTATGGGTCTTGGAGCGAGGCCACACAGTGATTCAATGGCGGCAAACAGTACGGCAGGCGGTTGAATGGTGAGCACGACTCCTTCTGCGCCTGCGGCTAAGGCCTCGCGTGTCAAGTTCGCATCGTCCAATCCGCTCAGCACCAGGATATGCGAATCTTTGGCCGCCGCGCGCAATTTCCTGATGAGCTCCGACGTGTCTGCATCGGCCGGTTCCAGATCGACGATGATGACCTGCGGCTTTTTCCGGATCACGATCTCCACCGCATTGGTGCTCAAGGGTACGTCGTCAACTTCTGAAGCGAACGGATGCGTTTTCAGAATCATGTGCAATCCCATGCGCGTGACAGCATTGCTGCTGATGAGCGCTATTCTGGGAAAGCGGGCATTCAACTCTTGGATTGGAAACGGCTTCATCGTGCTCCTTCAGCAGAGCCAGATTGGAATTCAAGCCTATAGCCAGACCACCGAGAGATACTCCGGGCATGGAGCTGCATTATAAGAAAGTTCCCAGAATTGAACGTCATAACTCCTTTATGTCCCCTCCGCATGTTTTCGGTTCGGCTCGCGACGAATAAAATTTGTAATCCTTTTAACTTAGCCAAAGCGGCTCCAGTCAATGATTAGAGCCGTATCATCTATACTGCTATACCGACAAATGTGCAATGCGACATAAGGAGTATGGAGGCAACGCACCCATGCATGATATTCAGCAAGTGTAAATTCCAATAATACAATTACTGTTCCTCTCATGCCTATACAACTGATTGAAATATCGAGGACCTCAGCCGAGCAGATGCGTTGCCATCTCATGCAGGCGACTCTCGTCGCAACTAATATGCATACAGGCCCTACGAAAGTATGGGGTATGAATGTTGTAGTCATTTGGGCATAAAGACATTGAATGAATGGGAGGATTCAACGATGTGCGAACTTGAGAATGCAGTTATAAAGCCCACAACCTTAATAAGAATATACGAGCTTCCAATAATGGGAGTGAATGGGCGAAGCTGTATCAGGAAGGAAAATACATCTCATGATGTCACACGAATACCCAGCCGCTTCTTGGTACGCGCTTGCGACACGTTCGCGGCAAGAAAAATTGGTGCGAGATCGCCTTGTCGGCAGAGGGATTGAGCAACTCCTGCCCCTGAGCAGGCGTCTGAGCCAGTGGTCAGACCGGAAAGTGTGGATTGACGCGCCGCTATTCTCCGGTTTTTGCTTTGCAAGGTTTTCACTGCATGACCAGTTGGCGGTGCTCACACTGCCTGGCGTTGTGAGAATTGTGGGATGCCATGGCCCTGAATCGATTCCGGATGAAGAAATGGTTTCCCTCCAAAAGCTGGCCGTCAGCGGACTAGATTTTGAGCCGCATCAGTATTGTGAAGAAGGAATGCATGTCGAAGTGATTGGAGGCCCGCTCGCAGGAGTACGGGGAATCCTTATTCGCAAAGCCGGCCATGACCATGTCGTGGTTCGGGTCCGTCTGATTAATCAGTCTGCATCGGTACAGGTTGTGCGCAGTAATATCAGGCCGGTGTTCAATGCAAACGACCTCCCTCTAGCCCGCAATGTTCTTGATAGTTCGTTGCGAAATTGCACTAACGCACATTCCTCGTGATTCAGATCTCGTCCAAACGTTTCAGGATTCGAGTTTCTAGTTTCATGTTATCTGTTTCAGATCGCTGAAATTCCCAAGTCAAACCTGAAACTGGAAACCAACCGCTCAGAACACCAGCAGGTGCGATCCCGGGATGTTCTGAGATGTTGCCGATGGCATGGAATGCGTCGGTGGATGGGGCAAGACAAACGCACCGAACTCATGCAGGCGGTCCAATTATGAGACGATCACGGTTTTCCGATGAGGAAGTAGAGAACATATTGAAAGAGGTTGCCGGAGGTCTGAAGCCAAGTGCAGTGTGTCAGTCACACGGGATTTCCGTGCAGACCCTCTACCGGTGGAAAGCGCTGTTCAAAAACCACGGTGGCATGATCGTCGTGCGGTTGCGAAATGTTGAACTGGAGAATCGCCGTCTGAAACAAACTGTGGCGGATCTTTCTCTCGATATTCGTACGCTGAAAATGGCTATTTCGAGAAGCCTTCACTGATCATAGGCCTGTCCGGAAACAGCCTGCCAAGAAATGTGTCGAATATGTTGGGGCGTTCTGCACAGGCGGGGTTGCTCAACATCCTGGAAAGAAGTCGGAGCAAGCGCCGGCGGAATGCCGGCAGATCTCATGCATTGCCGATGTACTCAAATGCGGAAATGAAGACAAGGTCTTTTCTTGACAATGCAGGGTTGTTTGCTATGGTCTTGGCAGTAAGACTCGCATTACATGAGAGACGAAAATTATCGTGGGTTTCCCACTTCGCCGGTTCAAACACCAGACTCTCTAAGGTTGTCCTTGATTCGTTTTATTCAGATAGCCGCATGCGCCATCGGCATCCTCGCAATGTTGGCGACGGCCGAAAGGACGTTGGCGCAGCAATCTGCGCAACCAAGCGCCCCCCCTCAAGATCCGGTGGTCACCGGCAATGCATCAGGGAACACTTTCATTTCGCAGTTCGCCAATCCGGCGCTCCGGGGATCTCTGTACTTGACCCCACAGTGGCCCATGACCGGTTATTATCCCTTCTTCCCGGGAGCCTTGGCTCAAGTCCTTCCCAGCGACGGGGTTTTGGTGGGGCCGCTCCGGTTGCGCCCCCACATGGGTGTGGCCCAAATGTACACCGATAATGTGTTCAGGACCAACAGCAACAGAACCAGCGACTTTGTGACCAACCTTGCTCCCGGCATTCAGGCCCAATTGCCGTTTGCCGGATTTCATTCCCTCATCGTCGATTATCGCACCAATATTCAATCCTATTCACGCACTCCGTCAAACGATGTGCAGGATCAGACCGCGTCAGGCGTCTTGAAATTCGATTTTCCCGGCGGCCTCAAAATTGATCTCCAGGGCGAGCACAAGCTCGGTCATGATCCTAGAGGTTCCGCCTTGGATAATGTGACAACGCAGGGTCTCGAGGTGAACAAATGGACGGCCAAAAGTTTCACCGGTCAGGCTGAATACACCGGCGCCCAGTCCAGCGTGAGGCTGAACATGCAAACTCTTCGCTGGGACTATCTGAATAATGGCCTGGGTCCTAGTCGAGATCGGCTGATTAATAATGTTGTCCTGGCCTTCTCTCGCAACGTCACAGGCAAAACAGCTCTGCTGGCCTCCGTCGGTGCGCTGCAATCGATTTATGACCAGAATAA
>CAZGYZ010000184.1:0-4686 GCA_964530675.1 uncultured Nitrospira sp.
CTTCTGTTGCATGGAGAGGACTTCGATCTCCTTGCCGAGAATCTCGCTGACGTGCAGGAGGCGCTTGATCGGATCGATGACCTCTAGAACTGCCTGGGTCACTTCGACCTTGAGGCCAAGATTAGACGCCACCATGTCGGCAAGACGCCCTGGGTCTTCGAGATTCTCGATGACGATCATCACGTCCGGGATCAAGATTTTTCCGAGACTCACGATTCGTTCGATCTGTTCTTTGACCGTCCGCATGGCAGCTTCGGTTTCAAGAGCGGCGCTCGCCGGCTTGTGTTCGGTCAATTTGTCGATGCGCACGGAATAATAGGGCTCAGTCTGAATATAGCCAGAGATTTTGGCTTTTGAGAGTCCTTGGACCAGGATTTTGATGCGTTCATCGGGCAGTTTCAGCATCCGCATGATGATGCCGACCGTGCCGACGGTATGGATATCTTCCGGTGAGGGATTCTCGACGTCCAAGGCCTTTTGCGTCGACAGGAAGATCATGCGATTGCCGGCTAAGGCGGCTTCAATCGCTTTGATCGACATCTCTCGCCCGACAAATAAGGGGAGGACCATGTAAGGGAAGACGACGATGTCCCGAACCGGCAGCATTGGAAGCTGATCGGGGATGTCGATGTTCTGGGGCGGCTGCAAGTCTTGTTCGATCGGGTCGTTCATCTGTGAGGTCTCGCGGTTGTATGACTGGTTTCTTTTGTTTCTTTGGTCTATTTGGTTTGTTTGGTTGAACTGCACCTAATCAAATGAACGAAACAAACCAGATAAGCCAAATCAACCTGTCTGTCTGCTAGGCTTTCGTGAACGTGTCGCCCGGCGCTCGCCGGAAGGCCGCATTCGATTCTGAAGATACTCGCCGAATTCCGGTCCCAGGGAGGGATTCTTAAGTGCGAATTCAACGGTCGCAATGAGAAATCCTAACTTGTCCCCGGCATCGTACCGTTGTCCCTGGATCTCCAGCGCAAACATCGGGGATTTCTTCGCTAATTCCAATAGGGCGTCGGTCAATTGGATCTCGCCGTTTTTGCCGGGCTTGGTCTTTCGCAGGATGGAGAAAATTTCCGGCGGCAGCACGTAGCGGCCGATGACCGCCAGATTGGACGGAGCTTCGGCCGGCGCCGGTTTCTCGATAAGGCCCTCGACTCGGTGCAATCCCTTTGCAATGGTTCTGGGCGCCACGATCCCATAGCGGCTGACTTCATGGGGGGGCACTTCCTGCACGCCGAGGACAGCGCCGTGTTGTTTTTTATAGGCGTGAATAAGTTGTGCGAGGCCAGGGACCGGGGCATCGATGATTTCATCGCCGAGAATGACCGCAAAGGGTTCGTCACCGATCAGCCGTTGGGCGCAAAGGACGGCATGGCCGAGTCCGAGAGCTTCCGACTGACGGACATAGCAGAAATTCGCCAGGGTAGAGATGTGCCGCATCTGGTTCAGGAGCTGCGCCTTGCCGCTGCCCTTGAGGTTTTCTTCCAGCTCGACGGATCGGTCGAAATGGTCTTCAATCGCGCGTTTCCCTCGCCCGGTGATGATGATAATGTCTTCGATCCCCGAGGCGACCGCTTCTTCCACGGCATATTGAATCAACGGCTTGTCGACGAGCGGCAACATTTCTTTGGGAGAGGCTTTCGTCGCGGGGAGGAAGCGAGTACCAAGGCCTGCAGCGGGGATCACGGCTTTGCGCACTTCGAAGCGTGACATGATTTGGATACTATGTGATGGGGTAGTCGATGTCAAGGAACGCACGCGCAGATGCCTTCCTGAAACAAAGCGGGCGAAGTGGGCGGGATGGCCGACGGTTCGAGGTTCGAGGTCCGAAGTTCGAGGTTTCTAAAACTTCGAACCCCGAACGTCGAACTTCGAATCACACCTCCCGCGAGTCGTGCGCCTCGCGCCTGCCTGAATAATTATGGGTTAGCAGCTTTACATTCAAATACTTGCTCAATATAATCCGAGAGTTTTGCATGCATGTTCCCCGATGGATACGTGTGCCCCGACTATGTGAACCTCTCACGTCGGGAACTTCCGCAGCCGCGATTCTCCTTCGCCGCATACCCCGCAGCTTGCTGCGGTGATGAAGGCGAGGAGAACCCTCCGTAGCCTTGGCGAAGGAGGGTAGGGGCTTCGGAGAATTTCGCAAGATACCCCGCAGCTTGCTGCGGGGAGCTTCATCATGGCACGCGCCCCGGATCCGTCGTGTGTGAGTTTGAGGCAGAGGCGCAGGGTCTACGGTCGAGGTCAAAGTTAGGATTATCCATGTCGCCGGTATTATTTTCCTATGTTTTTCATGGAACGCAGATCCGGTGAGGAGAATTTGTTGCTCAGCCGGGCTTCGTTGGCTTTTCGTCATGCTGCTCGTCACCCTGACCTGCGAGATGCCGATAGTGCTTGCGGTCGCGGCAGAGCAGGCCGAAGTCAAAGTGACGGCGATTGAGATCCGAGGGAACAAGCGGATCGAGTTGCCGGCGATTGCCGGACGATTGACGTTGAAGCCCGGCGACCCCTACACCCCTGAAAATGTTCGTGGGCAGATCAAGATTATCTACGAAACCGGATATTTTGAAGATGTGCAGGTGGAGACGCAGTCGGGAACGGGCGGGGTGGCTTTGGCTTTTTTGGTTCGTGAGAAACCCTTTATCACCGAGATCGTGTTCGATGGGAATAAAGCGCTCAGCGACGACAAGCTCAAAGAGAAGATTACGATCAAGAGCCAGGCTTTTCTCGATCAGTTACAGGCCAAAGAGAGTACGGAGAAGATTCGTTTGGCCTATCAGGGAGACGGCTATTTCAATTGCCGAGTGATTCCCATCGTGCAGACTTTGGACGGGGATAGGAAGCGTCTGACGTTTCTCATTAAAGAAGGGGACAAGGCGCGCGTCAAAACGGTCAACTTTGAGGGTCTGCACGCGGCGACAAAAGACGAAATGTTCAAAGTGATGGCGACCAGGGAATGGATTCCCTGGTATGGGCTGGTCTCCCAGCTGAAGTTGCCGTCGATGGTCTCGGATGCCGGCGTCTTGAAGCGGGAAGAAATGAACAACGATGTCGAGCGGATCAAAGAGGTCTTGCTCAACAAAGGGTATTTAAACGTCCGGGTCGGGTTGCCGACTGCGGAGCTCGACGACGAGAAGAAATGGTTCGTCGTGACATACACGGTCTTGGAAGGGGAGCCGTTCACCATCGGTGAAATCGGATTCCGCGGGAATACAGTGTTCGAAGATCCGGAGCTTCGCCAGGGGCTCAAGATGAAAGAAGGGGAAATTTTTCAGCGCCAGAAACTTCGTGACGAAGTCACGCGATTGAACGATCTCTATGGGAGCAGAGGCTATTCGTTCGCCGATGTCTCGCCTAATGTGACTCCGAACACGGAGGAGCGAACCGCTACCGTTCTTCTCACCATTAAGGAAGGGGAGATGATGCGGGTTCGCCAGATCAATATCCATGGGAACGAGAAGACCAAGGACAATGTGATTCGGCGTGAAATCCGTGTCGATGAGCAGGATGTCATCGATACCCCCGCGTTGAAACGGAGCTTTCAGCGCCTCAATAATTTGAACTTTTTCGAGACGGTGGAAATCCTGCCGGCGCAGGTGGCGGTGGATAAGGTCGATCTGAACGTCCGCGTGAAAGAAAAGCCGACCGGCCAGTTCAGCATCGGCGGCGGGTTCAGCACGTTGGATAGGATGGTCGCGATTGCCGATATCACGGAAGGAAATCTCGGGGGAAACGGCTGGATGGGACGAGTTCGCGGTCAGTTAGGCCAGCAGCGCACAATAGGGATGATTACGTTTCGCAACCCCTATGTGAACGATTCCTTGACCTCGATGCAGCTGGATGTCTACCGTACTGCGACGAATTACATCACCTATTTCGAGACGAAAACAGGCGCCAGCGTGACGTTAGGCCGCTATCTTTCTGAGTATACCTCCGGGAGCATCAGTCTGTTCGCGGAAGAGTTGAATTTCAAAAATCCAGCGCCAGGTGTTTGTGATGCTGTTCCGATTAAATTTCCTCTTGTGTGTGGTCAACTGGGGAATCAATCGACGACCGGGTTCCGGACGTCGTTCTCTCGCGACACGCGAGACTACTTCATGGATCCTCGCACCGGTTGGCGAGCCACTGTGGGTTTCGACTACGGGACGCCCTACCTGGGCGGGAGCAATAACTTCTATAAATATTATGTGGACGTAATTAAATATACGCCGTTGCCTTTCGATACGCGGTTCGCAATCCGCGCTCGCTATGCCGAAGCGGTCGGCATCGACGACCACCCCATTCCATTGACCGAACGCTATTTTGTCGGCGGCATCAATACGATGCGCGGGTTCGTCTTCGGACGTGCGGGACCGGTGACCAACACGAATTCTCTGCTCGGTGCAACCAAGCAGTTGATTTTTAATAACGATTTTATCTTTACGATTTCCGCTGAAGCCAAATTGAACGGCGTGATCTTTTTCGACTATGGGAAAGGTTTTGACAACGATGAACCGCTCTCGTCGAAGTTGCGGAAAACGGTCGGATTCGAAGGGCGATGGATTTCACCCTTTGGTCCTCTCCGTGCTGCGTACGGAATTAACCTGGATCCCAACACAGGAGAACGCAAAGGGGTCTTCGAGTTTACTATCGGTTCTCTGTTCTAATATAAGCTGCGGAAAATGATCGAGCGAGACTAGCGGG
>CAZGYZ010000185.1:0-4655 GCA_964530675.1 uncultured Nitrospira sp.
GCCCACATCAGCTGAATCGCCGACGTATCCACACGCGTAACCTGTGAAAGGTCCAGACAGACCAACCCCTCGCTCGCGAGTACCCTGCCCAGCGACTCCTTGAATTCCGCCGCTTCAAAGATTGTCAGCTCGCCCGATGGCTTACAAAGTCTGGAATCGGTTTCCATAATGCCTTGGCTGTTATCTGAGAAGTCTCTCGGTCTGCTTGGTCTATCCTGTTTACTGGTTAAACCAGACCGACGAGACAGACCAGATCAACTAGTTCCACGTCGATGGATTCGTTATCGGGATATCTCTCGCGATTCTTGAGGAGGAGCGCCGAACATCTCCAACGCGGTGCGAGACTCCCCCTCCGTGATCGACTCCGGGGTCGGCCTGCGTTCCTGGACGACGATCTCGAACCGGCGGTTCTTGGCCCGATTTCCCGGCGTCAGATTATCTGCGATGGCGCGTGAATCGGCATGCCCCACCGCTGTAAGATGATCCGACTCCACTCCATACTGTTCGGACAACGTTCGCACCACCGTCACGGCGCGGGTCGCGGACAGCTCCCAGTTCGACGGGAATTGCGCCGTGGAAATCGGCACATTGTCGGTATGCCCTTCAACACGCACGTGACGATTCAGCTCGATCAGCACGTCGCCGATCGCCTGTATGAATGGACGGGCCTCGTTTTGAAGGACGGCTTCGCCGGGTCGAAACAACACCGTGTCCGGCAGCGTCAAGACGATATCTCCGTTTGTGAGTTCCTTCAGCTGGACGATCTCTAAATGCGTTTCCTCCTTGAGGGAACGCATGATCTGACGGAGGCGCCGCACCGCCGGTTCCTTTGCCTCTTCAATGGTCGGCTTCAGCGCCAACGCTTTGTTCTGTCCGATCGTAAAGGGCGTCAGGCTGCTCGATGGACTGACAACAGGATTGAGCGCCGCTTTAATCGAGTCGCTCACAGTTCGGAACTTGCCTTCGTTCACGGATGAGATCGAATACATCACAACAAAAAAGGCAAAGAGCAGCGTGATGAAATCCGCATAGGACACAAGCCATCGCTCGTGGTTTTCATGCTCTTCGTGTTTCTTTTTGGCCATCTCTGTATAAGGGGTAAAGGGATACAGGAGTTCAGGGGCTCAGGGAGAGCAATCTCAGAGCCGTTATCACCTTGCTTCCTTAACCCCTGTACCCCTTATCCCCTTTACCCCTGTATCCCTACTTCTTCTCTTCCTTCGTCCGTTCCGATTCCGGCAGATAGCCTTCGAGTTTTTCCTGCAAGAGGCGCGGGTTCTCGCCTTGCGCGAGACCGACGAGACCCATGATGATCATCGTGCGTGAAGCCGCTTCTTCCTTCAGCTTGAACTTCATCTTTCCGGCAAGAGGAAGAAACAACAGATTGGCCGCCCCGACGCCGTAGACGGTCGCCACAAACGCGACGGCGATGCCACCGCCCAACTTGGAGGGATCGGCCAGGTTCTCCATCACGTGAATCAGGCCGAGTACCGCGCCGATGATGCCGACGGTGGGCGCATACCCGCCTGCGGACTCCCAGACCTTTGCTGCGCTGATCCCTTCCTCCTCATGATGCTCGACGTCGATCTCCATAATTTCATGCACGACCTTCGGATCTGTCCCATCCACGATCAATTGCACACCCTTCCTGAAAAACGGGTCATGGATATCTTTGAGCTTACCCTCAAGCGCGAGCAACCCTTGCTTGCGGGACACATTGGCCAAATCGATGATCGTCTTGATGGTTCCCTTGTTGTCATGCTTCGGATCCATGATCCCAAGACTCAACAAGGACACCCCTTTCAGCACGACCGACAGCGGATTCTGAACGCAGATCGCTCCGATGGTTCCGCCCATCACGATGATGAAGGCGGTGAGCTGCATGATCGAGCCGACATGGCCGCCTTCAAGGATCTGCCCGCCAATGATCGACCCGAGAGCGAGAACAATTCCGACGATTGTTGCGATATCCAATTTGGTCTACGTCCCGTATATTTAGTTTGTTTGGTTTGTCTTGTTTATTTGGTTGATTTGATTCATCCGGTTAGTTTCATTCAACCAAACAAACCAAATAAACTAAACAAACCAGATAGACCAGAGAGCTATTTGAATCCGAATTCTGATAGCAATTCGTCCACCAGATCCTGTTTGATCGCCGTGGACTTGGACGCTTCCAGTTGCTTAAGCATTTCACCGGCCTTCCCCTGATTCTCGGGCGTGGCGCCCTCCTGTTTCAGGCCGAATATGACCACCAGCTCCACGAGCTTGCACTGGACGTCCTCGACGATGGTGACAAGCTTCTTCACCCGTTGCGCGACAAGATCCTGGAATGACAGGGCCGTCATAATGTCCATCAAATGTTTGTCGTCTTGCGCCAACTCACTAGCAGTCTTCCCCAATCGCGCTGCGAGAGTCTTACAATCGACTACTTCCAATGTCGAAACCACCGTGGCCAGTTCCTTGGCGACACGGGCGTGATTATCCTGAATGATCTCTGTCAAGCGCATCACTTCCATTGTGCCCGCTTCCGTCATTTTGTTCAGATCGAGCAGATGGGCTGTCGCTTGAGGCAGCTGGGCGCTGCCGGCCACTATCGGAGCTCCGACCTCAGCCATCTGCCGCATGGCCGTTTCGAGATAGCGGGCCAACTCACCGAGTTCGTCATATAGTTTGGGACTGCCATTCAGCACGGGTATCTCCCTATATCAAGAATCGTGAAACGTGAGACGTGAAACGTAAAATGTGAGAATGCCGAATGCTCTTCATCCGAAACCTCTCACTTTTTACGTTTTACGTTTCACGCCTACAGTGCCGCTATTTGAAAATCTTGTTCATTTTTTCCTGTAATATTTCAGCGCTAAACGGCTTCACGATGTAATTACTCACACCTGCTTTGATTGCTTCGACAAGATTTTCCTTTTGCGCCTCCGCCGTCACCATCAAAACAGGAATACCTTTCAACTTGTCGTCGGCACGAATGGCCCGCAGCAGGTCGATGCCGGTCATGACTGGCATGTTCCAATCGGAGATGACGAATCCAAATGAATCCGCCCTGAGTTTGTCGAGCGCGTCCTGGCCATTTTCGGCCTCTTCGACATTCGCAAACCCAAGCTGCTTCATGATGTTCTTGACGATTCTTCGCATGGTCGACATGTCGTCCACGACGAGGATCTTCATGTTCGGATCGGCAGGCATGGTCTGAGCCTCCTTATGATTTGCTTTCTAAGAGCGTATGGCTAATAGCGTATAGCTGATGGCAAAGACGGCCACTCTTCATTCCGGGCCATAAGCTATTGGCTATACGCCATATACTCTTTTCTTTGAACGAACGACCCTTCACGCATCGAAGGCGCGCCTCATCGTGTCATTCCAAACAGATGACCATCTCACAGAGAGATTGTGTCGTCAGCCCTGATGGGAACGACTGTGCATCCATTCATGAATGTCGCGACGGAGAAAACGCCAATGCTTCCCGATCTTCGACGCCGGCAATTCTCCGACCCGGGCGAGCTTGTACACGGTGGACTTGGGCACCCGAAGGAAATGGGCCACCTCCAAGACCGTCAAAATTTCGCCGTCGGTAGATGGCGCACTGTTTGGTTGCAATGTCGTTAATGCAGAAACCGTGTTGTTCATAGTGAATAGGATATCGGCGCTGCTGAGAGAAAACTTAAGTCGGCGCAAGCGGGAAGGGTGAGATGAGGGATACAGGCTGAAGGGGTTTAGACTGAAGGCTGCGGGCACAGGCTGAAGGCTTTTAGGCTGAAGGCCGAAGGTCGGAGTTCCGAACACTTCAGCCTGAACCCCTTCAGCCTATGAGTAAGGAAAATCATCAACTGGCAAGAAAATGCTCGAATGGTTGCTATGAAGTCACCGCCGTCACTTTCGGAGAAAATTCCGACACTCTACCTCTTTACCCCCTTATCCCTTTATCCCGCTACCCCTATCCCTGTACCCCTGTACCCCCTATCCCCTACCCCTGGCTTCCCCGGCGGCGGCCGCGCAATCGTTCTGCCTGTGTCTGAATGATGTGACGAATCAGATGATCCTGATCGTCCGGGCTGAGATCGACAAATTCCGTCGCAATGTCGTAATTGATACTGTCTTTCACCTGGGTTGATCGAATGACACGGGCTGTCGTGTGAATCGGTATGAAGGGTGGCAGAATTATCTTTAGCTTCAACTGGTCGTCGACGGCAAAGTGACGCGGCGAGAGAAACCCGATGCCACCCCCGCTCAACGTCACATCGGCGACTTGCGCCATCGCGACACCTTCCGGCTGCATTTTTGCAATCTGCTTCACGAGAGTTTCCAACAGCCAATCCACTTTCATGATCCAGGGGAGCAGAGGCGATTCCGCCAGCTGTTCTCCGCTGCGGAGCAATAAGTCGGCTGTCGGCTTGGTTATGGCTTCCGAGATCGCCTCGTCGCTTACCGGTGGAATGCCTGGCGTGAGCCCCTCCGCTGGGTCGGTCAGCAGCCGGTACTCGAGGAGCACCCGATCGTCGATTCGAATCCATTCCCGCCGCTCGTCTGACAAACTTTTGGAAGTTTTAGTCGATGGCGGCAGCATGGTTGTACTCATTGTTTAGAAGACCGTTTGCTTGGTTTGTTTAATTTATTCAGTTAATTTGGTTGAACGAAACTAACCAGAT
>CAZGYZ010000186.1:0-4638 GCA_964530675.1 uncultured Nitrospira sp.
TACGGCGGCCCGCCTGGTTATGGAAGCGACGGACCATGTTCTATTAGTCGGCCCACTCGCCAGCAGATTTGCGCGGCATTACAAGCTTGATCGGCATCGTTCCACTGGCGTATCTCGCCGCCTCTCTTACGACGGGATTCTCGTGAGGCAGAAACGCGCACCAACAGAACGACACGGGACCGTCGGCGCTGTTGCTCTGGATCGGTCCGGGACGGTGGCAGCAGGAGCCTCTACTGGGGGTATCGATTCGATGTTGCCGGGGCGGGTCGGCGATAGCCCGCTCATCGGCTGTGGAGTTTACGCCGACAATCACAGTGGTGCTGTGTCGATGACGGGAATGGGCGAAGGCATCATCCGCCTTGTAATTGCCAAGAGCATCTGCGATCGTCTGGCTATGGGAAAGAGCCCTGCGGTTGCCGCACGACAGGTGTTGCGCATGCTCGTGTCTCGAATCCGTGGATCTGCCGGGGCCTTAGTCCTCTCGCCGGACGGTAGATTTGCCATCAGGCATGTGACTCCCCATATGGCTGCAGGTTGGTGGAACGGAACTGGTTTGCCGACTGTTCGAGGGGAATTTCTATGAAAGACGTACTCTTTCACCTGGCTTTCCCTACGCATGATGTGGCTGCAGCGAAGCGCTTCTATGTCGAGGGACTTGGTTGTACTCTGGGTCGGGAGTCGAGCCATGCTGTTACGTTCGGGCTCTCGGGGTATCAACTCGTGGCCCATCTGACGACGGAACCCCTACCGCCGCAGCAAGGCATTTATCCTCGCCATTTTGGCTTGGTATTCTTGTCGAAAGACTCATGGCAACGGTTCTTGGAACAGGCTCAGGAGAAAAAACTGTCCCTCTATCAGCAGCCGCGCGTCCGGTTCCCTGGTACCAGGATAGAGCACCTCACATTTTTCCTCGAAGATCCCTCCCACAACCTACTCGAATTCAAACATTACACGCATGAATCGGCCATTTTCGGCGAGCGAGATTATGGTGAGGTCGGCGACTCGTTGTAGCCTCCCTTCTGCTCCTGGCCTGGAGGCTCTGCCGAATGTTGGTCTGGTTCTGGGTCTGATTCTCGTTCTGAGTCTGGCTCCAGCTTTGGCTCTGGTTCTAGCTGGGGAGGTTGGGGAGATCCCCGAGTAATCCATTTGAGGATCCGGTCGTGGCGACGAGTGAGAGCGGTCGTTTTTCGTAGTGGATCGTATCGACGTGGCGACGGCAAGATGGTCGCCAGCCAGGCTGCCTCGTCGGCTGACAGGTCGCGCGAGGATTTTTTGAAGTGATGACGCGCCGCTGCCTCAGCCCCATAGATGCCCTGCCCCCATTCAACGACATTGAGATACAGCTCGAGGATACGTTCCTTTGTGAGATGCTGTTCGAGAGACCTCGTAATCAGCGCTTCACGCGCCTTTCGAAGCAAGGAACGCTCAGATGACAGGTACAGGTTTTTGGCCAGCTGCTGCGTAATGGTGCTCCCCCCACGCTTGAGTTTGCCCGCTTCGAGGTTATAGAGAGCCGCGTCTTTGATCCCTTCCCAATCGAACCCTTCATGGGTGAAAAACGACGCATCTTCCCCCGCCACGACTGCCTGGCGGAGGTGGGGCGAGATACGTGAGAGCGACACCCACACCCATTGGCGTTCGATCTTGCGGCCTTGCGCCTGAGCCCGCCGAGCTTCCATCAGGGCTGTCGTGGTTGGATTGGTCGTGCGTAGGGCCGAGACGTCGGGCATGATGAGCAACCAGATGAAGAGGACCGCGCCGACGGGAAGGCAGAGGCCGATGATCAGGAGGGCCTTCACACGGCGAGAATGTGCGGTTGACTTCGGCATAGTTCGATGCGTATGAAAGGTATGAGGCGAGAGGCTAGGGGCAAGGGGGCTGATAAGAGCCATGCATTTGCCCCGCGCCTCTTGCCTATGGGGTGACCATTGAAAATCCTGAATGCAGAGTTTATCAGAAGTTGTGCGGGACCAGAGCAGTTTCTGCAAAGTGAACTCCCGGAAGTCGCCTTCATCGGGCGGTCGAACGTCGGAAAGTCGTCTCTCATCAACTCCCTCTTGCAGCGCAAGGGCTTGGCGAAGGTGAGTCGCACGCCGGGAAAGACTCGCTTGGTCAACCTCTTTCGGATCACCAGCGACGATCCTGGGTTGGCACGATTCGTGGTCGTGGATTTGCCAGGATACGGATACGCGAAGGTGTCGAAGGCGCTGCGGGCTCAGTGGGCGCCGTTGATCGAGCAGTATCTCAACGGCAGTGAACAGCTGCGTGCGGTGGTGGTGTTGGTGGAAAGCCGGGTGCTGAGCGAACAGGACAGGGAGACGATTGCCTGGCTTTTGTCCGTGGGGAGGCCTCCCATCGTGGTCGCGACGAAAGTGGACAAGTTAAAAATGAGCGAGCGTGTCGGTGCGTTTCGTCGGCTGCGGGGAGGGTTGGGATTGGTCGAGGGTGACGAACTTATTGCTTACTCGTCGGTGACGGGTGAGGGGCGGGAGCGGTTGTGGGCGGTCCTGAAAGAGCGGATTCGAACTTGATCTCGATGTAGGCCTTGTTCTTGAGGTTAGCCAGCCACGATTGGAAGGCATCTTCGCTTTTCTGCTGAAAGACGAGTCCCTGGATTTCAGTGCGTACTTGCTCGAACGGGCGGAACTGTTTGGGCTTCTTGTCCTCCAGGCGCACAATGTGAAACCCTTCCGGGGTTTCGATCATGTCCGAGGTGCCGCCAGGCACCATGGTGGTGATCGTGCGCTCGATTTCCGGCAAGAGCTCTCCCTGCCGTACTAAGCCCAGGTGCCCTCCGTGTGAAGCATTGGGGCCGTCGGAAAAGCGCAGCGCCAGATCCTCGAAGGAGTCCCCCTGCTTGAGCCGCGTCATCACCTCACGAACTTTTTCCTTCGCGTCGGCTATATTGTCCGGTGAACGCGGCTGAATGAGAATCTGGCTCAGCGTGTACTCCTCCGAAAGCGCAAATCGATCGCGGTGTTCCTGGAAATACCGTTTCAGGTCGGAGTCTCCGACTATCACCGCGCTCCGCACGTCGCGGTCGACGATCCTAAACAGCATCATCTGTTCCCGGGCGCTTTTCATGTCCGCGGGGTTTGCTTCGTCGATCGTTCTCCCCTGTTGCTTCATCTGCTGAATGGCTTGCCGGACTTCTTGATCGGTGACCACGATGTTTCGCACCTTGGCTTCCTGGAGTTGCAACTTGCGCTCGATCATCGTGGTCAGCGCCATGTACTCCGCTGTCTTGAGCCGACGCGCAAGGGCATCACCGCGATATTCTTTCTGAATCCGCTCCCGTTCCGGGGCGAGCTCCCGTTTCATCTCGGACAGCATGATGAGGTCCGAGTTGACGATCGCGACAATTCCATCTTCGATCTGCGCAGAAAAAAGAAGGGACGCTTGTGCGATCAGCCCGAATGCGAAGAGGATAGTATATCTCAGCCAGCCTGGTGCCATTATGACGAACGGATGGATCGTGATTATGGATCTGTGACTTGCCTTTCCCCTATGGGATCGAACGGTCGGCAAGAGTCTGGTGGATTGTACACGAATTGGGAAGGATTTGAGGGGAATCTCGATCCGCGACGATTCAGTGTTTGCCGACGTCGTCGGTCACGAAGCGGGAGGCATCCTTGAGGCGGATGGTCGCCTTCGCACGGATGTCGACGATCACATCATCAAAACGCTTTCGGCGCTTCTCGTTGAGCAGTTCTTGCCGCAGGCGCTCTCGAACAGCCACGTCCGCCTGAATAATTTCTGTATCCAGCGACGAAACCATGACGAGGTAATAGCCGGCATCTGTTTTAATCGGCGCACTGACGAATCCGGGCCTGAGGCTATGAATGACTTCGTCGACTTCGGGGACGACCAAGTCCTTGCGATAGGGGCCGAGATCGCCCCCTTTCGCTTTCGATTTTTCGTCGATTGAATAGCGTTGTGCAAATTGGGCGAAGTGCCCCCCCTGGTTGATCTGCCTTTCCAAATCTTTCGCAGCTGAAATATTTGGCAGCAGCATCTGCGACACTCTTACTTTTAGTGGCGTCAGGAGTTCTTGAGCATGCTGCTCGTAGAAGGCGTCCAATTCTTCGCTCGAAAGTTCGATCTTGGCTTTGATTCGATCCTTGAGGAGCTCGTCGAGAATTAGTTGTTCCTTGTAGCGTTGCGCGCGATCGCGGATGGCATCGTTCTGGTCGAGTCCTAGCTTGCGCGCCTCCTGCATGAGCAATTCACGGGTGATGAGTTCGTCGAGGAAACGGCGCTTTCCCCCTTCCTTCTCGTACCGCGCTTTGGTGGCCTCGGCCAATTCTCCCCAGCGGGCTTCGAACTCGGTCTGCGTGATTTGCCGGCCGTTGACGAGAGCCACGACACCTTCCTCTGGCGGTGGCGTACAGCCGGTGAGGAACAGCAGGCTACCACCGATAACGCCGACGAGTAGAGTGAAGAGGCGGATAGCGAGGAGGTTCAAGGATCCGTTCGATGTTCGAGTCATAGGCGCATGAAACCTTGTCAGCGAGATGATGGCGAAGACATTGTGGTGTTGGTATCACAGCCTCCCAGGCTTTGCAAGGTTGCTGTGAGTTCTCGAAAGATGGAAGGCCAGTCCTGATGCGGCATCTGGAGTTCAAACGAGAGCGGAGA
>CAZGYZ010000187.1:0-4636 GCA_964530675.1 uncultured Nitrospira sp.
TTGTGTCCCGCCCTCTCCGGTGATGGCGACCTCCGTTTCCGCCCGTCAGCCTACTATTGTGGTTTCAGCAGCGGTTGGGAGAGGAAAAAGAAGAGAGATCTGCTCGCGCAACGCGCTTGGGCTCGTCTGTCTGGTTGGCCGGTCTTTCTGGTCTGTCTGGTTCTTCTGGATGAATTTCCAGTCCGATCAACCAGACAAACCAGATAGACGAGATAGACCAGATGAACCAGCATTCGTTGGACGGCCGCACGTGGACCAACATAGGTGCCCTTCCAAGAGCAGGAAAGCGAGCAAGCTTGCCCCTACTCCTGTCTTGTCGAGGTCCATCACATGTGGTACACTTCTTTTCGCACGTAAAACCTGAGGTGAGAACACCATGCCCACAACCAATCCTCGTGTCAACGTCGTCCTGGAAGAGCCGGTCTATGAAGGACTCCGCCGCTGGGCTAAGCGAGATGGCGTCTCGCTGTCGCTCAAAGTGCGAGATCTTGTCAAAGATGCGCTGGAGGCAGAAGAGGACCGAGCGCTTGCCGACTTGGCAACAGATCGAGAGCGGACGCTCGACCGGCGCAAAGCCCTGACGCATTCGCAAACGTGGGCACATCTCAAGCGATCGAGACGCTAAGTGCCTTTCGAGCTTCGATACCATCCCGCTATTGCCGACGAAGACATCCCTCGTATTCCACAAAATCTCCATCGGAGAATAGCCGGTGCAATCGAGTCGAGACTGACTCACGCTCCGCACCAGTACGGAGCTCCTCTTCGCAAAACCCTGAAAGGCTACTGGAAACTTCGTGTTGGGGACTATCGGGTCGTGTATAAGATCGAAGAGACTGAGGTGTGGATCCTAGGAATTCAGCACCGCAAAACAGTATACGAAGACATCATGCAAAGGATCAGTGAGCGGGGGTAGCTACTCACTCAACGTTACCTCGCCCATGGGAGACCGATCATGAAAAAGAAAATGACCAAATCCAGCGGCAATGTTTTTGTTGACCTTGGCTTCGATCCGGACGAGGCCACCGTGCTCCAAATGCGGGCGAATTTGATGAGCGACCTTCGCCTCTACATCGAGAAGCGCAAGCTTACTCAATCTGATGCAGCCAAGCGCCTCGGTATTGCACAATCCCGCGTCTCTGATCTCGTGCGTGGTAAATGGGACAAGTTCAGCCTTGAAATGCTGATCACGCTTGAAGCGCGGATTGGGCGCACAGTCCGTCTAGAATTCGCGGCGTAATGTTTCTCTGAACTTGCAGCTGACGTCAATATGCTTCAAAGCCGCAGGGAATCTCAGGGCCCAAGTCAAGCAACGATCCCTACGGACCGCGTAAGACCCTCGCGGATACGATCAGAGGCGAACGGCGATGAAATCACTTGGACTGAGGTCTCAATCCTGGCAGGATGCCGCAGGATCCTTATCCAGCGTCTTTAGACCTGTGGCAACTTATACGGAACCAGATACTACATAGTTAGACAGGGGTAACCAACTCCATGAAATCTGTCACCCTGCTTCGCACTGTATTCATCGTCGCCTTTCTCGTTGCGGCGCCGATCATCCCCGTACAAGCACAAACGGCGGCTGCTGACTCGGCAGCGGCAGCATCGGTCGTACGTGCCTACCATCAGGCGCTCGAAGCCGGCGACTCGCAGACAATCTTGCGGCTATTGGCCGCAGACGCATTGATCTTAGAAAACGGCGATCGCGAAACTCGCGAGGAGTACAGAGATCATCACCTTCAAGCAGACATCCTATTTTCTCAAGCGATACCGACGCGTCGGAGCGCAGTACAAGTCATCGTGAGCGGGGACGTGGCTTGGGTAAGTTCCACTAGCGTGACACAGGGGACCTATCAGAAGCGTCCTGTCAATTTATCTGGCGCTGAACTGATGGTGTTGTCAAAAACTGCGGCGGGGTGGGTCATCCGGGTGATTCATTGGTCATCGCGCGCATTGACTTCAGGCAACTGAATCAAGGCCTGCTGCTGACTAACTCGAATGACAATGCTGCATTTATTCTCCTTCGCCGAATACCCCGTAGCTTCCGGCCTTCGTAGCCGAAGTGGCTACTTCGGCGGAGTAGGCAGCTACGGGGATGAAGGCGGAGAGAACCCTCCGAAGCCTTGGCGAAGGAGGGTAGTGGCTTCGGAGAATTCCGCAAGATACCCCGCAGCTTGCTGCGGGGAGCTTCATTGCCAAGGTGCTGGGCGATATTGCCCGCGCCAAGGGCATGGCCCAGATTGCGCGGGATGCCGGTCTATCCCGCGAAAGCCTGTACAAGGCACTTTCCGGTGAGCGGCGCCCCGATTTTGATACCATCCTCAAGGTCGTCGGAGCGCTGGGATTGAAGTTGCACGCCGAAGCTCCCCGCGGACGGCCTCGTACGTCAACGCCATGGTCAAACAGCCGCACGACAAAGCGGTGCGCGGCTTAGAGCGCTTCTGATCTGCGGGGAACGAAATTCGAATCTTCTCGAACTTGCATCCGACAGCAACATACTCCAAAGCAGCAGGAAGTCGCAGGTGCCAAGTCAAACAACGACCCCCTATGATCCCTGTAGCTACCCGTGCAGTCTTATCGCTGCAGGGATATTGCGCAGGAACCGCTGAAATTCAGAATGTCCCGGTTTTTCTCGCCCCAGCCAGTTCTTGTGTCTTCAGCAGCGGTGAGGAAGAAGGAAGTAGGAAGTAGGGAAGACAATCTTCTCGCCGAATGCGCACGATCAGAATGTGCATCTCTCGATGCGCGCAGTGAAGGACAGTCTGGCTACTCCCTTTAGCAGAGCTGCTGGGGACTTGTGTGTGACAAGGCGATCCCGTCTTGCGGCGCGGGCAGGACTTGGCTATCATAGCGCTATGGCTTCCCTTGACCGCATCAGTATCGATCCGACGATCCGCTTCGGCAAAGCCTGCGTCCGTGGCACTCGACTCACTGTCGGCGAAGTGCTGGGATATTTGGCTGGTGGCATGTCTGAAGCGGAAGTCCTGTCCAGTTTTCCTCAACTCACACACGAAGATGTGTTGGCCTGTCTTGCCTATGCCGCTGAACGCGAGCGTCGAACCCTGTCGATCCCTGCCGCTTGAGGGCCTGTGCGGCTGCTGTTGGATGAAAACCTTTCCGAATCCGTTCTCCCCGCAATAGTCGACTTGTATCCCGAGTCACTCCACGCTCGCCTGCTTGGTGCTGGGGGAGCCCCAGACGATATGGTGTGGCGGTTGGCAAAGGAGCATGACTGCGTGTTAGTCACGCGCGACGAGGACTTTCTTCGCCTGAGCATTGTACGCGGCGCGCCGCCGAAGGTTGTCTGGCTTGCCGTGGGCAACTGTTCCAATCAAGAGGTCATTCGTTTGTTGAGAACACGCCGTCAAAACATTCAAGAGTTCTACAGCCATGAGCAAGCCACCTTCCTGACCCTTAGTTTCTAGGAGAGTATGTGAGTATGGCGTTGGCTGCTCGTAGATGATGAAGTGGTGGAGTGCATCGGGGCTAGCCTGGCGGCTATCATCTCCGATCGCAAAGCCAAACGACTGTGTCGGGTCGATGTGGGGCACACTTTGTGGGCGCAAGGTGGTGGCTCTGTTGGTCGACGGTGATAAAACCACGCCGGCCACAGACATCAAAACTGCCTTGCGTTTCGCATGCAATCTGTGGGAGCGCATGATGAGCAAAACCACGACCACTCGTCACGATGTCGCCGAGCACCTTCGCACTCCGGAGGAAATGGCGGCGTATTTGGAAGCGTGCCTGGAGGAGGCGGATGGCGATGCCGCGTTTATCGCCAAAGCGTTGGGCGATATTGCCCGTGCCAAGGGCATGGCCCAGGTTGCGCAGGATGCCGGTCTATCGCGCGAAAGCCTGTACAAGGCACTTTCCGGTGAGCAGAGCCCCGACTTCGACACCATCCTTAAAGTAGTAGGAGCACCGGGGTTGAAGCTGCATGCTAAAGCACCCCGCGTCGGGCTTCGTCCGTCAACATCGCGGCCACGCAGCCGCACGACAAAACGGCGCGCGGCTTAGGGTGTTCTGATCTGCTGAGACCGAAATTCAGATTCCCCCGAACTTACATCCGATCATCAACCTGCTTCAAAGCAGCAGGAAATCTCAGGTGCCAAGTTAGGCAACGACCCCAAGGGAGGTTCCGATCCAGGGTATGGAGTCTGGCGAAGCGAGATAGCCCCGATCCATGACGTAGAAGCTGCCGGCCTCAACTCCTATCTCTGTTTTACGGTCTATTGTTCTTAGCGTGGATGAAACAGTGCGATGATCTCTAATACCGCAAGGCCTTCAGAGATGGACCCCATACATACATCGAGGTCGGCAACCGTATAGGGCTTTCGATCTCCGTGTCGTGCACGCGTACTATGATCAACTAATCTTCGAAGCGCGGTTTCCAAAGCAGGCGAGAGACCCAGTGTTAACCTCAGTCGCCTGCAGCTAGCTTCCCGAAGTCCCTTAACAAACGGCTCATGTGCTATTAGCAATCTCTTTATTTGATTGATCGTAAGCCTGTCGTGTCTAAATTCGCTTGGTGGAACTGTGAAGTCCTTGCGAAAAGGAGTCCATATTCCTTCGTTAAACTCGCATTCAAGGGCTTTCTGATACAAGATCGGTGACCAGGTTGGCCCAATGTCTCTGAAAG
>CAZGYZ010000188.1:0-4607 GCA_964530675.1 uncultured Nitrospira sp.
CTTTTTCAGCATCCTGTCAAGTTTTGGCTTTGCCGTTGTCGAGATGCCGATGCTGCCAGTCGAGCCAGGCATGGCCAAGTTCGTGGGCGAGAATGTAACGCCGTCTGGTTACGGGTAAGCGCTTGCGAAGATAAATGGTCTTCGTGGCGTCGTCCCAGATTCCGTCGGCATTCGGATCCCGACGGTCCATGTCGCTATCGGATAGTTGGCGGATGGAGATCCGATAGCCGAACGGAAGCACGACTCGAGAAGGCATGCGTAACATAACCATTGCTCCTGACAGTGAGTTAGGATAACACAAAGTCTGTTCCCGCTTCATGGTTGATATGCTCATACAAGTCAATGTGTTAGACTATTTTCCTCCCAAGATCATGGCGCGTGAAGCGCGATCCGAAGATAGAGGCTTCGGTTTGCAAAAAGGTTTCCTGAGCCTGCTTGGGCAGGAGTATACTGACCGAAAGTGAGGCCGACTATGCATCGCGTACTCGTCCTAGGTGCTGGGAAAATCGGATCCCTGGTTGCCTGCCTCTTGTCAGAAAGCGGGGACTACGAAGTCTCTCTCGGTGACATCAGCCTTGACGCTCCCAAGCGGTTTGTCGAGGATCTCGGTCTCTCGCGAGTGACACCCCTGCACCTCGACGTCCGACACCCCGACACGGTCAGCGCATACCTGACGGCACATCGATTCGATGCGGTTCTGTCGAGCCTGCCCTATTTCTGCAATCCCGTTGTCGCCGGATTGGCCCGTGAACACCGGCTTCACTATTTCGACCTGACGGAGGACGTCGAGGTCACCAATCAGGTCAAAGTCCTGAGCGCTGACTCATCGCAAGCCTTTGTGCCGCAATGCGGTCTGGCCCCTGGTTTCATCAGCATTGCAGCGCACGACTTGATCACCCATTTCGATAAGGTGGATACAGTTAAAATGCGGGTCGGAGCCTTGCCGGTACATCCTAGTAACGCTCTCAAGTATTCACTGACCTGGTCCACCGATGGGCTCATCAACGAGTACGGCAACATCTGCTACGGAATTGAAGAGGGGGAGAAGGTGCCTCTCCTGCCGCTCGAGGGGTATGAGACGATTGAGGTGGATGGACTCTTGTACGAAGCGTTCAACACCTCAGGAGGATTGGGAACGTTGGCGGATACTTTTGCAGGGAAAGTCCGGACTATGAACTACAAGACGCTGCGGTATCCGGGCCATTGCGAGAAAATTCACCTCTTGATGAAAGATCTGAAGCTGAACGAGGACCGTGAAACGCTCAAACGAATCCTCGAACGGGCGGTTCCCCAGACATTGCAGGATGTCGTGCTGATCTATGCCTCCGTCATGGGGATGAGAGAAGGCGCCCTGTTCGAGGAGAACTACGTGAAGAAGATCTATCCCCAATGCATTAAAGGGAAGCTGTGGTCCGCTATTCAAGTGACCACCGCATCGAGCCTCTGCGCCGTAGCCGACCTCGTGCTGGCGACTCCTACACAGTACAAAGGATTCGTGACCCAGGAATCCTTTCCGTTACAAGATGTGCTCAAGAATCGATTTGGAGCCTGCTACAAATGATGTCCACCGGGGAAATCCTCAAGGGATTGGGCTTGAGCGCAGTCAACTCCGGCGGTAGCACCGGAACCCATTGGTGGGCTTCCGGCGAGCACGCCTCGCTGCTGGAGTCCGTGAATCCATCGACAGGCGAGACGATTGCAAAAATTCACGCCTGTTCAGCCGATGACTATGAGCACATCGTGAGGGAGTCTGTCGTGGCATTTCAGCAATGGCGGCTTGTCCCGGCTCCCAAGCGGGGAGAATTCGTCCGGTTGCTCGGCGCATCGTTGCGTGAGCACAAGGACCTACTCGGCTCACTGGTCTCTCTCGAAGTCGGCAAGATCAAAGCGGAGGGAGACGGTGAAGTTCAGGAAATGATCGATATGGCGGACTTTGCCGTGGGCCAGTCGCGCATGTTGTATGGAGCGACGATGCATTCCGAGCGGGCGCAGCATCGGATGTCGGAACAATGGCATCCGCTTGGACCGATCGGCGTGATTACCGCCTTCAATTTTCCTGTTGCGGTCTGGGCCTGGAACGCCTTCCTGGCCGCGATTGCCGGAGATACGGTGGTGTGGAAGCCTTCGCCGAAGGCCCCACTCTGTGCGATTGCGGTGCAGCACCTCTGTAACCGCGTGATGGAGCAACAGGGCTATCGGGGGATCTTTTCACTGATCGTGACTGCTGAGAAGACCATTGCGGAGACGTTGGTCCAGGATCGCCGATTGCCCCTAATCTCATTTACCGGGTCTGTACCGGTCGGTCGATCTGTGGCTGCGACGGTCGCGCGCCGGCTGGGGCGGACGCTCTTGGAGCTGAGCGGCAACAACGCGATCATCGTGGATCAGACGGCGGACCTCTCCTTGGCGATTCGCGCCATCGTGTTCGGTGCGGTCGGTACCGCCGGCCAACGTTGTACGACGACCAGACGGCTGTTCGTCCATGAGTCTCGGTACGATGAAGTGGTTACGAAGCTGATCTCGGCGTACAGACAGATCCGTATCGGCAATCCATTGGAGCCGGAGGTGCTGTTGGGTCCGCTGATTGATCGCGCCGCGGTCGAGACCTATCGGAGGGCGATCGAAGAAGTGAAACAGACGGGAGGAAAAGTCCTCTATGGGGGACAGGTGTTGGATCAGCCTGGCTATTTCGTGGAACCGGCCATCGTGAAAGCGGAGAACCATTGGCCTATCGTCCAGCGCGAAACCTTTGCGCCGATTCTCTATGTCATGCCTTTCAAGGAGCTTGACGACGCCATCGCGATGCAGAATGCGGTACCCCAAGGCCTGTCTTCTTCGATTTTTACCGCAGACATGCAGAGCAGCGAGCGGTTTACGTCCACCGCCGGCAGCGACTGCGGGATCGCCAATGTGAACATCGGGACATCAGGAGCGGAAATCGGCGGCGCCTTTGGAGGCGAGAAGGAAACCGGTGGAGGACGCGAAGCCGGCTCGGATGCCTGGAAAGCCTATATGAGGCGGCAGACGAACACGATTAATTGGGGTCACGATTTGCCGTTGGCCCAGGGGATAAAGTTCGGGGAGTAGATGAAGACGTCATCGGTCAATAGTCATTGGTCATTGGGAGAAATGCGGAGACAGACCGAGAAGCAGTTTTTGCTATTGACCGGTGACCAATGACCGTTGGCCAGCGACCAACATCTTTTAGATATGAGGCAAGCCATGGATCAAGGCGTTGAACTTGATGTGTTGATCAGCCGGATGATCGACGACTATATCTCAGGCAATCGGGCCGCCAAGCTGCTACAGGACTCGCTGGACAAGGCGGGAGTCGGTTTCTACCCGGTCGCAGACCATCTTACGCTGAGAACGTTGAACATCGATCAGCGGGCGGAGGAATTTACGAGGCTTGGATATGGGTACAGTGAAACGATTGAATATCAAGACTGGTATGCGAAGGTCTATCGGAAGGTTGGGTACCCAGCGCTCTTCGTGGATCAAGCATACTCCGACGATCGGGGCCGCACGAGCATCATCCCTGGTTGGGTCAATAAGTTTGGCGACCAAGCGTTCCATCATGTGGCGGTGCGCGTGGAAGACATCGAGCAGGCGATTGAGCGGTTGAAGACACAAGGGGTGGTCTTTACCGGCCAGATCGTCGGCGCCCGTGGTGGCCAGTTACGGCAAATCTTCACCGCGCCGGAAATGGTGGATGGGCAGCCCTTTTCCGTATTGGAACTCGCTGAGCGCCACCGCGGGTATCAGGGATTTTCCCCTCCTCAGGCAGACAGTTTGATGAAATCCACTGTCGTCCGGTAGTGTTCTGCCTCACCCTGCATTGAGGATAAACTGGGCAGAACGTAGCTGGCATTTCTTTTTCCTTTCACACAAAGGAGGGCCTCATGTCGCGAATCACAGAGCTCAGAGCGTCGTTCGACAAGAAGATGGATGCGTTGGAGCATCAGGCTTTGGCGCTGGAAGCACAACTCACCCGGACGAAAGATCAGGCGCTACAGGGGCTGGAACAGCGCAAGCAACAGCTGCGGGATCTGCTCAAGCAAGTCCAGGCTGATGTAGAGAAGTCGAAGGAAATAGCCGAGCAGGCGAAGATGGAGGTGCAGGCCAAGCTCGATCATCTTCAAGTGCAATTGGCCCTCGGTAAAGCGGACGCCCGTGACACGTTTGAGGAACAGAGGACGAAGATTCTCAAGGCTCTAAACGAGTTCGAGTTCATTGCCGAGCAGAAACTAAGAGGGGCCACGTTCGAGTCAGGCAAGGTCTGGGAGGATCTCGTGGGCCGGACGAGCAAGCTTGAAGCTGAGTTTGAGGCGATCAAGGATCGGTTTGAAAGTGAGAAAGCCAAGCAGCAAGTCACGTTGGAGTGGAAGAAGGAAGAGCTACTGACCAAGCTGGTGTTGTTTAAGGACCAGCTCAAGGCCAAGCGCGTGGTGGTGCAGACCAAGGCCGATGTGCTTGAGGCTGACTTGCGCGAAGGCCTGGACCAGATTAAAGCGGGGGTGAGGAAGCTGTTCGAATAGAGAGGAGACAGGGTAGCCTGGTCGTCCTCCTGCTCGCGGAACGCGCACGATAGGAATGTGCTCGTTCGA
>CAZGYZ010000189.1:0-4583 GCA_964530675.1 uncultured Nitrospira sp.
ACTTCGATCCCTAGTCAATCCGGTTCATTTGGTCTGTCTGGTCTGTTTCGTCTGTTTGGTTTAACGAAACTAATCAGATGAACCAAATCAACCAAATAAACAAAACAAACCAGATCAACCTGTCTTACTCGGCGCAATCAATAAGATAACGTGGTCGCGCAGGTGGATCGGTGGCGGTCTGTTGGGCGTCGCAGGGGGGGATATCTTCCTTCAGCCGCTTCAGGAGTCTGAGAAATTTCATGCCGGTAGGTACCTCGCATATCCAGAGGTGCGTACCGGACTCCAGTTCTTCCATGTATCGCTGCACGCGAAACCCCGGGTGCTCCATGAAATAGGCTGATAAGAATCCTCCGATGGCCTGAACCACCCAAGGGTGCGCGGTGGCATAGCGGTAACTGATCCGAAGTTCGACCTGTACGGATTCTTGCTCATCCATCGTTGGACGAGAGTATAGCTTGTTTGACCAGGGGCGCGCGACAGGCGCGATTTGCGAGAGCAAGGAAAAGACCAAAGGCGGGAAGAGCTAGCTACTCAAAGTTGTCGCGTGTGAACAAGAGACGAGGGTGCCACAAGGCATCCCTCGTTTTTTTTATGTGCGGGTCGTAAGATGCGGGACGAGCGAGACTTGCGAGAAACACGAGAAAAGCGGGAAGGGTCGGAACGTTCTGCTTCGCTCGTCACGCGTTTCGCGCTCATCTCGCTTGTCTCACACACATGAATGAGAGACCAATGAAGATTGCCATTATCGGTGGAGGACCGGCCGGGCTCATGGCTGCGGAGGCGGCTTGTGCCACCGGCGCGCAGGTCGAGCTCTATGATGCCATGGCGTCGGTTGGCCGCAAGTTTCTCCTGGCTGGGAAGGGTGGCTTGAATCTGACGCACTCGGAACCGTCCGAGAGATTTCTCGCGCGCTATGGGACACGGCGCCCGCAGATCGCGCCGCTGCTTGCACCATTCGGGCCCGATGTGCTCCGAGCCTGGGCTAAGGGACTCGGTATCGAGACCTTTGTTGGCTCTTCAGGGCGGGTATTTCCTGCCGATCTCAAGGCAGCCCCCTTGCTGCGCGCGTGGCTCCGTCGGTTGCGGAAGTCCGGCGTCCAATTCCATGTCAGACATCGATGGATCGGCTGGGATGTGCAGAGGGCTCTGTTATTTGCCACGCCAGAGGGAAACCGCTCTGTCCAGGCCGATGCAGTGGTGTTGGCGCTCGGTGGTGGCAGTTGGCCGAAGCTCGGCTCTGATGCTTCGTGGGTGCCGCTATTGGCAGGACTCGGGGTTCACATCGCGCCGTTACAGCCGGCGAACTGCGGATTCGATGTGGGTTGGAGCGAGCATTTTCGGACTAAGTTTGCCGGGCATCCGGTCAAGTCAGTGGCGATTATTGTACGGAATGCTGCCGGCGCTGAGTCCTGGTATCCGGGGGAATTCGTGATCACGGAGACTGGCGTTGAAGGCGGCGTGATCTACACGGTATCCACCGCTCTACGCGACGAGATTCAGGCAAAGGGATCGGCGACCTTGCGCCTCGATCTGGCACCTGATCGCGATGTGCCCCGCCTGACACATGACCTGTCGAGGCCGCGTGGCAAACGTACGATGGCGACGCATCTTCAGCGGCAAGCGCATATCGTAAGCGTGAAGGCAGGGCTGCTGCGTGAAGTCGTTTCGAAAGAGGACTTTGCGGACCCGGCTCGTCTGGCCGCTGCGATTAAAGCATTACCGCTGCGACTCATTGCACCGCGTCCCTTGGAGGAAGCGATCAGCACGGCCGGCGGCGTTTCTTTTGAAGTGCTCGACGAACGGTTGATGATCCATACGCTGCCAGGCATCTTCTGCGCAGGAGAAATGTTGGATTGGGAAGCGCCGACCGGCGGCTATTTGCTCACGGCTTGCTTCGCCACTGGTCACACAGCTGGCGCCGGAGCGGTTTCGTGGCTTACCAAGCGCGGGGAAGGCTGAATACTAGGCTGAAGGGGGTAAGGTTGAAATGATCGGTTTGTCCAAAAAGTCTCGCAACCGCTCGGCGAGGTCCTTGGGTAAGAACGGTTTTTGAATGTAGGCGGTTCTCGGCTCTTCAGAAAGGTCCGGCTGTACGAGGTCGCTATGGTCGGACATGAAGAGCACTCGAAGGTCAGGCCAGACCAGTCTCAGTCGTTTCGCAAGGACGTGACCGGATATCTGTGGCATGACGATGTCGGTCACCAAAGCCTGGACCGGCTCTGGCAATGAAGCTGCTACTCGCAAAGCATCTTCCACTTTTGCCGCTTCAATTACGCGGTACCCTTCCCGCATCAGGACTCCGACGATAAGGGAACGGACTGAATCCTGGTCCTCGACAACGAGCAGGGTCTCTGAGCCTCTCGTACGAACGACTGGCTTGGTCTCGGCCACAATTGGGGCCGCCGCCACGCGTGGGTAATAGAGGTGGAACGTGGTCCCTTGATCCGGCGCGCTGTCGACAAAGATATAGCCCTGGCTTTGCTTGACGATCCCGTATACCGTTGCCAGTCCCAGGCCGGTTCCTTTACCCAGCTCTTTGGTCGTAAAAAATGGTTCAAAAATATGCGCCATCGTTTCAGGGTTCATTCCCTGGCCTGTGTCGCGGATACTCAGCTCCACGTAGTGCCCTGAGGGCATGATCCCCTGCGGGTCCGGCGCCTCCGGCGTGAACAGGGCATGGTGTGTACCGATCGTCAATTCACCGCCGTTCGGCATCGCGTCCCTGGCATTGACCGCTAAATTCATCACCACTTGATCGAATTGTCCTTTGTCGGCGCCGACCGACCAGAGATTCGGCGCAAGGTCCAGCGTCAGTCTGACCCCTTCGCCTAGCAACCGGCTAAGCATCGAGCTGATTGATTGGATCGAATCATTGAGGTTGATCGGCTCCAGCTTGAGCACTTGTCGGCGGCTGAAGGCGAGCAATTGCCCGGTCAGCGCGCCGGCCCGTTGACCTGCAGCCAAGGTCTCTGCCGCTATCTTATGTCTGGGATCTTCAGAAGGCAGCCGGTCGGTGAGCATCTTGCTGTACCCGTTGATGACGGTGAGTAGGTTGTTGAAGTCATGCGCCACCGCAGCCGAGAAACGGCCGACCGCCTCCATCTTTTGAGCCTGCCGAAATTGCGCCTCCAGTTGTTTGCGTTCCGTGATATCCGTATGGGCCCCCAATAGATGGACTTTCCGGCCGTCCGGCTCGACCATAAACGAGGCGACTGCGGCAATCCACCGGTACGATCCGTCCTTGTGTCTCAGACGGAACTCCTGCTGATAGTTACCGACAGGGTTATCAAGATAGGCTCGGGCATAGGCCATGGCGCGATCCCGATCTTCGGCGTGCAGGAGCGTTGTCCAGGTCTCGAACTCGTTCGCCAGTTCCTCTTCTCCATAGCCAAGTTGAGTTTTCCATTCCCTGGAGAAGCACACCTCATTCGTGTCGGTATTCCAATCCCACAGCCCGGTATTGGATGTGATCAGGGTTTGCTGGAGTTGTTCCTTCGTTGTCTGTAGCGCGTCCTCCGCCCGTTTGCGATCGGTGATGTCGTAGTTCACACCCGTCATTCGCAGCGGCGTACCATCCGTTCCCCAGATCACCTGCGCGTCGGCCTTGATGACACGAACCGTGCCACTGGGCCAGCGAATACGAAATTCAATGTCGTACGCCTTTTCCATACGTAAGGCCTGTTGAACCGCTTCGTCACATCGCGCCCGATCGGCAGGATGCACGCCGGATAGCCAGGCGTCGTACGCGCCGCCAAAGTGCGCTTTTTTTACTCCATATAGGGCGAACATCCGATCGTCCCAGACCAATTCGTTCTGCTGGATGTTCCAGTCCCATACGCCGATATGCGCCGCACTGGTAGCCAGTTCCAATCGTTCAACCAGCTGAGCGATTTTCTCTGCCGCCTGCTTGCGTTCGGTAATGTCCCGCAAGATCGTCCGCCAAAGGGTGGTGTGTCCCGACTCATCCTGCGCCGCACTGCTCTCGATAGTGACAAAGCGCACAGCCCCGGCCACTTTCCGAAGCTGCACCTCGCAGCGTTGACGCATCTCACTCTTCAAGACTTTCTGCCAATGCAGGCGGAAGATCTCTTGATCTTCCTGTGCGATGAATTGGTCCAGCGGTTGTCCAATCAGTATCTTTCGATTGATGTCGAGGATGGTCCCTGCGGTCAGATTGGCTTCCACAATCTTGCCCTCAGTATCCAGTGTGAGGTAGCCGGCAGGGGAATAATCGTAGAGGTCTACATAGCGATTGCGAACTGCTGCGAGTTCCCGTTGGGCTCGCTGAAGCTCTTCATTCCGTGTTCCCAGCTCTATCTGAAGGGCCTGCAATTCGTGCACGAGCTGGTGCGGGTCTTTTGCCGACATGGAGGCGATGTTGCGGCGCGTGGCTTGGGGGCGGTGTTCTTTCTGATTGCTGACATTTCTTGATAGACGGGAAGCAAGAAGGGTGTCAGGAACCATTTCTGTTGAAGAAATGGTTCCTAACACCCTTCCCCTCTTGGATGGATGGGGAGATGGCACTTGTGTTCGACGGATCGGCACTGTGCCAGTAATTTTTGCGCCGGCCTTCAAGGACGGCT
>CAZGYZ010000190.1:0-2547 GCA_964530675.1 uncultured Nitrospira sp.
AGGGGATGTCGGACATCAATGCCGGGCGATTGGATGTCGGGCTGGCCAAGATGGAGGACGCGGTGAAAAAAGACCCGGACAGTGCGTTCTTGAAGACCCAGTTGCGTATGACGCGAAAATATGTCGTCCAGCGGGTTCTTCAGGAAGCGGATGCGGCCCGCGCCGCTTCGGACTTCACGGGGGCTCGCCGGCTCTATGAGCACGTGCTGGAACTGGACAATGCCAATGCGCAAGCGTTGGCCGGCCTCGAGTCGACAAAGAATGAGGAAATGAACCAGCTCGAGATCCGGATGGCCAAGGATCTGATCGGCCACAATGAGCTCAAGGAAGCTCAGGCGCAACTGGGGCATATCTTGAGTGCGGACCCGAACAACATCGAAGCGAAACAGATGCTGGACCGTATTCTCTCGCAAAGCCCGCCTCCGGAGCCGGTCAAGCCGAAGCTGCGCTTGAAAGAGGATCGAATCACCCTGTTGCAGTTCCGAGAGTCTCCACTGGGCATGGTCTTCGAGGCGCTCTCGCGCACCAGCGGCATCAATTTCGTGCTCGATAAAGACGTGAAGAGCGATGCCAAAACGAACATTTTTGTGAAGGATATGCTGATCGAGTCGGCGCTGGACATGGTGCTCGCCCAGCATGCGCTGGAGAGAAAACTCTTAGCCGATAACATCCTCTTAATTTATCCCGACACGCCGGATAAACGGCGGCGCTATGAAGAGCAGATGGTCAAGTCCTTCCACCTCACGAACGCAGACCCCAAGCAGGCGATGAGCCTGTTGAAGGTGATGCTGGACACCAAGTCCCTATTCATCGACGAGCATGCGAGGCTGCTCGTGATGAGGGATACGCCGGAGGTGGTCCGCATGGCCGAGAAGCTCCTTATCTCGCTTGATCTGGAGGATTCGGAAGTCATGATGGAAGTGGAAATCGTGGAGATCACGCGCTCGAAGCTGACAGAGATCGGTATCAAGTTCCCAAACCAGGTCACCCTCAACGTCCTCGGCCCCGTCGCGGCTGCAGGAACGACGGCGGTCCAGACGCTCCAAAATCTCATACTCGATCGCGCGCACACAGGTATGTCGAGTCTCGGAGCGACGATCAATCTGAAAAGGGAAGACTCCCAAGTCAATATCCTCTCCAGCCCGCGGATCAGAGCGAGGAATTACGAAAAGGCCAAGATTCACATTGGAGACCGTGTGCCGGTCTTCACAAATGCGGTGACGCCGATCATCGGCGGAACCGGCAGTGTGGTGACCGGCAGTGTGACATATCTCGATGTCGGGTTGAAGTTCGATGTGGAGCCGACGATCTATTGGGATGATGAAGTGTCCATGAAGCTGAACCTGGAAGTCAGTAGCATTGTGAAAGAAGTCACGTCCGGGTCGAGTTTGTCCTATCAGGTCGGCACGCGGGCTGCCTCGACTGTGTTGCGATTGCGGGATGGCGAAACGCAGGTCCTGGCAGGTCTGATCAGCGACGCTGATCGTGAAACGGCCAGCAAGGTGCCGGGACTCAGTAGTTTTCCGATCCTCGGACGGCTCTTCAGCTCCGAGAAGATCGATAAGAACAAACAGGAAATTGCTCTGTCGATCACACCCCATGTCATCCGGCACGGCAGGCGCCCCAACAGTGCGTCGTCAGAAATTTTGTACGGCACAGAAAGCTCGCGAGGCATTCCCTTGACGGTCAAGATAGGGGAGAACGAGCGCAGGCCTATTGTGGAATCGAAGGGGGCCGCCGGGCTGCCTGCTGCTGTGACAATGGGGGCTGCCGTTTCCGTAAGCCCTTCCGAGGGGCAACCTCGAATTGAACCGATTCCTGCTGCAGCCCTCGATAGCACGAGGACAGGAGCTCGCCGTAAGACATCGGGATTGCCTGCCGCTGTGACAACAGGGCCCCCCTCTGCAGAAAATACTCCTGAGAGCCCGGCTCGAAGTGAGCCGGCTTCTGCCACGGACTCCGAAGGAACAAAGAAAGATGCTGGTGATGTTCCTCCCGAAAGTCCAGCTCAAAGTGCACCGATCCCAGCTGAAGGTGCAGAAAGCGCGGGGCAGGTTCCATGAACGAGCGGATCCGAGCTGAGCGGGGCTTTACGCTGGTGGAGATGGTCATGACTGTGGCGATCGTCGGAGTGCTGGCCTCGGCCGCCATGCCCCTTGCAAGTTTAGTCTCGCAGCGGAGCAAAGAGCAGGAACTCCGACAATCGCTGCTGCAGATCCGCGAGGCAATCGACGCCCACCGACGAGATTTCGATGCCGGGCGCATTGTCAAGGGCACGACGGATTCCGGGTATCCCAAGTCATTGAAGGATCTTACGGAAGGGGTCGTCGATCAGACGAGTCAGAAGAAGAAGCGCATTATCTACTTACGCCGGCTCCCGCGCGATCCACTGGTTACAGATCCATCGGTGTCTGCGGCGGAGACCTGGGGGCTCAGGAGCTACGATAGCCCGCCGGAGGAACCGAGTCCCGGCAACGATGTCTTCGATGTGTATTCTCTGAATAAGGGTGTCGGGTTGAACGGCATTCCCTATTCGAAGTGGTAAAG
>CAZGYZ010000190.1:2647-4578 GCA_964530675.1 uncultured Nitrospira sp.
CTCATCGAGCTGCTGGTGGTCCTGGCCATCGTCTCGACGCTGCTTACCCTGGCAGTGCCCCGGTATTTCTCCAGCCTGCAAAAGTCCAAAGAAGTGGTCATGAGGGAGAACCTTTGGATCATGCGGGACGCCCTGGATAAATATTTCGGCGACGTTGGAAGGTATCCGGACCAGCTTCAAGATTTGGCCACCAAAAAGTATCTCCGCGCCGTCCCGATCGATCCGCTTACGGAGACATCGACGACCTGGCGTGTGATTCCGCCTGACGATCCTGAGAAGGGAGGCGTCTACGACGTTAAAAGCGGTGCGGAGGGGACAGCCACGGGTGGGGGCTCCTACAGTGACTGGTAACGGCAGGAGGGGGCTGGCTCTGCGCCGGCTGAACATTTGCCGGGGACGCCGGTCGATACGATCGCAGGAGGGCTTTACCTACATCGGGGTTCTGCTCGCAGTCGGCCTCATCGGGATTCAGCTGGCCCTGGCAGGGGTGGTGTGGAGCTTCGCGCAGACGCGTCAGAAGGAACGGGAGTTGCTGTTTGTCGGCAACCAGTTCCGAACTGCCATTAGTCAGTACTACCTGAATCCTAAGGGGCCTCAGAAGGAATACCCGCGCCGCCTCGAGGATCTGCTGAAGGATCCGCGGTACCCCGGTACCATTCGCCACTTGCGAAAAATTTATGCCGACCCGATCACCGGAAAGAAACGATGGGGACTGGTGAGGCTCCCGAACGGCGGTATTATCGGGGTGTATAGCCTCTCGGACGAGGCCCCGATCAAGACCGGCAACTTTCGACCTGCGGAGCTATCCTTCACGAATAAGCAGCGGTATGCGGACTGGAAGTTCGTCCATGCGTTTGGGGCACAGGGCGTTCCTGTCCCTGGCGCCCCCGGTACCCAGGGCGCAACCGGTCCCCCTCCGTCCGGTCTTTCGGCAGAGAGCTTGGTTTACGATGGTGAGGAAAATAAGAAATAGCCGCCATGGAACGAACCGGTTCGGACGGGGACAGACACCACACGCGGACGCGGGGAAGGGTGTCAGTCCCCAGGCTCCGAGTGCCTGGGAATACGGCAGGGTGTGCTCTTTTTCCGTGCAGATTTCTAGAACTGTAATCGTGCAGCGAAGAGAAATTCGTTCGCCCGGAGGCTGTTGGTGGTCAGCTCGAAGGCGCCCGTATTAGTGCTCCATACGGCGCCTCCAAGGTCTGTGTAGCGGTAACTCAATTCCAAAAGCAGAATCTCGGTGATAGGAACGGCGACGCCGGCACCGATGTTCCACGCAAATTTCGTATCGGTTGTCTTGAACGTCTCGAATACAGACGAGGGAATAGCATTCAGAGTCATCGTGGATTTGTTGATCGCCACTCCAATTCCCCCACCGACAAAAGGGGTAAACCGGGTCGCGTTGTGAAAGTCATAAAAGACGTTGGCAAACAGCGTCTGGCTTCCTATTTTGCTGGTCATGCCTATCTGGGCAGGACTCGCCAACACTGGAGTCGAGTTGTAACCAAAGTTTGCCCGAGTGAGGTACTCAAACTCGGTACGGAGAGAAACTCCATGCTTGCGCCAGTTGTAACCGATCGCTACTCCGACCGGCACGACTGTGTCGTGAGCATCTGGCTTTGTAAGGGGAAAGGCTGTCCCTGATGTCTTGGCAATGTCGTTTGCTGACATCGCAGAAACTCCGATCTTGCCTGAGATGTAGAGCGGTGAAAGGGCGGTGTCCAGCGCAAATGCCTCCCCGGCGGAGATCAGAATTGCAACGACCATTGCGACGTAACGGACCGGCTGATTCATCGTATGTCCTTCCTTAGCCCGCATTATTCATGAGCGTTTCTGCTGCAATCGCCGATCCGCTGTTGCGACGAGCCTGCGGCCTGCGGGCTCGCCCCTCGGACCCTCAACGTACTGCACGAGTACGCCTCGGGTCCTCA
>CAZGYZ010000191.1:0-4566 GCA_964530675.1 uncultured Nitrospira sp.
GATTAATCACGACCTCCCTTGATGGCATACTTCTCTAGTCGATAGCGAAAGGATCGTGTGTTGAGTTTGAGAAGCCGTGCAGCCTTTTTCTTTACCCACATGGCCCGTTCGAGCGCTTTCAGGAGCAGGTCTTTTTCAATGCCGTTGATCAGTCCTTCCAGGTCCAGCCCCTCTTCGGGCAAATCAGTGGGCACGCCCTGCTGCTGAGGAATCACAACTCGATGAAGCCAGCCACGAATATCCTTATCCGAAACAGGCGCACCGGCGGAAAAGGTGACCACGCGCTCAATTAAGTTCTCAAGCTCGCGCACGTTGCCGCGCCATTCATGGCCCAACAACACATGCATCGCCTCCGATGTCAAGACGGGAACCGGCTTGCCGCTTTCCTGTGAAAATTTATCGAGAAAATGTTTTACCAGAAGTGGAATGTCTCCCGTTCGAAGCCGCAACGGTGGAAGCCGAATCGGGATTACATCCAAGCGGTAGTACAAATCTTCGCGAAATGAGCCGTCAGCCACAGCTTTCTCAAGATCCTTATTGGTTGCAGCCACGATGCGCACATCGACCTTGACATCCTGGTTGCCGCCCACACGCCGAAACTCCCGTTCTTGAATGACGCGTAACAACTTGACTTGAATTGTCGGGGTTGTATCGCCGATTTCATCCAAGAAGATTGTCCCGCCATTGGCGACTTCGAACAACCCGGCTTTATTGGCCATCGCACCGGTAAAGGACCCCTTCATGTGCCCGAAAAGCTCGCTTTCGAGCAACGTCTCCGGCACGGCACTGCAATTCACCGCAACAAACGGCATTGGGCTCCGGGCACTATTATAGTGAATCGCGCGCGCCACCAGCTCTTTTCCCGTTCCGCTTTCTCCACAAATCAGCACATTGCTCTTCGCGTCCGCAACCTTGCGCACCACGTCGAACACCTTCTGCATGCTTTCGCTCTGGCCGACGAGCTGCGCAAACGACGACTGGCTCGCCATTTCACGTTTTAATAGAATATTCTCCGTCGAGAGCCGCCGTTTCTCCAAGGCGTTGCGGATGATCAACTGCACTTCATCGACCTGGAACGGTTTGGTCAGGTAATCGTATGCGCCCTGCTTCATCGCATCGACCGCCGAATCCGCGGTCGCAAACGCCGTAATAACGAGGACCACGGTTTCAGGAGAAGAAGACTTCACCGCCTTCAGGACCGCCATGCCGTCAGCTTTCGGCATCCGGAGGTCCGTGATAACGAGATCGAAGATTTCCTTGCCTATGAGACCGATGGCCTCTTCGCCATCCGACGCTTCAGTTACGATATAGCCTGCACGCTTGAGCATGATGCTCAAGACTTCACGCAACCCCCGCTCGTCATCGACAACTAGAATTTTTTCCACGGTGTCCGTCCCTCATGCCATAACCGTACCCCGGCATCCCCGGAACGCGGCATACATACCACAAAACGTGAGCCTTGACGCTCCTGACTTTCAACCTTGATCCACCCCCCGTGCAGATCGACGATGCGATGCACGGCTGCGAGGCCCAATCCTGACCCTTCTTTCTTCGTCGTGAAAAACGGAAGAAATATCTTGTCGAGGTTCTGTTTCGAAATCCCTTCCCCGGTGTCTTGAAACGCAATTTCGATGACGTCGCCCTTCCGACTGCCGGCATCGACATGGCGGCAGCTCGTCGAGATCGTCAACTGTCCTCCCTCCGGCATCGCTTCAAACGCATTCGTTGCCATATTCCAGAAGACTTGCCGCAGCTGATCTTGATCGACCAGGGCCGTGAGAGTCCCGGTTGCCAGGGATGTGACGATCTTGATCTTGGAACGTGTTCGCGCTTCATGTTGAACGAGATCGAGCGTCTCGGCAAGTACTTTGTTGAGATCATGCTCTGCGAGATTTAGCGCCGGCGGTCTGGCATACTGGAGAAACTCAGTAATGATGTTGTCGAGCCTGGTGGCCTCCCGAATCGCAATCTCCATCAACCGGCGATTCGTTTCATCCTCCATGGCATCTTTTCGAAGCATTTGCATCGCGCCGGCCAACGCGCCGAGCGGGTTGCGGATCTCATGGGCCATCCCGGCAGACATTTCACCCAAATTCGCCAGCCAATCCTTGCGCCGCATCTCTTCTTCAAGGTCCCGAATCTGCGTGAGGTCTTTGAACACTCCGACCAAGCCTGTCTGCATCCCCTGTTCGTGCAATGGGGAAAGGGTCATACCGAGAATCAGGCGAGTACCGTCAGCACGCTTACATTCCACCTCGAATCGCTTCGTCGTTGACACGGCGCCATCGAGTGGCTCCTCTGATTCCTGGTTAGGGTGCCAGTTGAAGACTTCACGCCAGGGGCGCCCGGCCACATGATTGATCGCATAACCGGTCGCTTCCTGCGCCGCCGGGTTGAACGAAGTGATGCACCCCGAGGCATCTGCCGTAAACACACCGCTGCTGATGCTGTGAACGATATTCTCATGAAAAACTCGAAGTCGAGTCAGTCCCTGCTCCTTCTCGCGCAACGATTGATCCGCCTGCTGAAGCTGTTCAGCTAAGGTCCCGCCCAATATCCCGACGACAAGAATGGCGAGAGCATAGACGCCAAACGATTGAAACGTTTCAGACACGGTCAACCGACTCGGCGGCATCCACCCCCACCCCTCCACAAGTCCATATAGTTGAATATTCGTTATGAGCCCAAACAAGATAATGCAGAAACAGGCAGTAAGAAGCCCCACACGCCGGCGAGGTACGAGACTGGCCACCGCCACCGTCATGATATACAGCACCGCAAAGGGGCTCTCGATCCCCCCAGTCCGAATAACCAACACTGTCTCAAGGAGAAAGTCGATCCCTACTTGAGCCCCAAAAAGTATCGCGAGTGCTACCTGGGAAGTAAGGCTACGAAGCAGAATGACGGAAGGAATCGTCAGGATGTAGGTGACAATGATTAGGGTATAGAACGTCTCGACTCGCCCGACCTTCCCGATTTGAAAAGCGAGCGACAGCCCCAACATCAGGGTCACGAAGACCATCCGCAGCCCCATGATCCAATAGAGTCGTGTACGCAAATTATTCATGAGTGGAAGACCACCGGGCGAGAAGAAGATCAGCGGGGCAGGAAAAGAGATACGCCTCGTTCATTCTCCTCGGATTTGGAGCCAGGAACTGTGTCAATACGCATACACATCTGATGGGATACCGAGTGATTTGGCCAGATAAAAACTGAGAGTCTTTACGGAGTTGGGCACTAAGCCCAACTCCGTGACCGGAAGGGACTGAACACCTTCCTAGCCTATTGCCTCCGACATTTTGAAGATTGGGAGGTACATCGCAACCACAATAAACCCAATCACAATCCCCAAGAACACCATCATGATAGGTTCCAACAACGACGTGAGTGAGGCAACCGCCTGATCGACCTCATCCTCATAGAAGTCTGCAATCTTTCCCAGCATCGAGTCCAGCGCACCAGTTGACTCACCGACGGCAATCATATGCGTCACCATCTTGGGAAAGACCCCGCTTGCCGCCAAGGGATCGGCAATGGTCTTCCCACCACTGATACTGATGCGAGCATTGATCAACGTCTCTTCAATCACCTTGTTGCCCGCGGTCTTTGCGCAGATGGTCATTCCGTCCAGAAGCGGCACTCCGCTCGCAAGCAGGGTTCCAAGAGTACGTGTAAACTTCGCCACCGAAGCCTTCCTGATCAGGTCTCCAAACACCGGTGCCTTGAGCAAGAGCTTGTCGATAGCCATTCGTCCCTGAGTGGTCGCATAGTATTTCTTGACACCAAATATAACTGCAATAATACTACCTAATATTATATACCAATATGACGTAAATATGTTGCTGATATCAATGACCAACTGTGTAGGACCCGGCAGCCCCATTTTTCCGCCGGACAACTCATTGAACATTTTTGCGAAGATCGGAATGACCCAAATCATTAAAACCGTGATCACCACCGCCGCGACACCGAGAATCGCAGAAGGATAAATCATGGCAGATTTGATCTGCCCTTTGAGTTTCATCGCTTTCTCGATGTACTTTGCGAGACGCGTCAAGATCGTATCGAGCAAGCCACCCACTTCACCCGCATGCACCAAATTGACGTAAAGATCGTCGAAGACTTTGGGATGGCGCCGCAAGGCATCCGAAAAGGTTGAACCTGCCTCCACCTGAGTCTTCACCTCCCCGATGGCCTCCCGAAGCACTTTATTCTCGGACTGGGTCGAGAGAATTTCGAGACATTGCACCAATGGCAGACCCGCATTGATCATTGTGCCGAATTGTCGCGTAAATACAACCAGATCTTTATCAGTAAGACCGGACCCAAGGCTGATTTTACTGAGATCGAACCCTCCGCCGCTCTTTTCTGCGAGGCTCGTGACGACGACGCTTTGCTTGCGGAGCTGATCCACCGCCTCATCTCGGGTTTTCGCGCTTAGCTCACCCTTCTTGACGGCACCTGTTCTGGTTCGTCCAACATACGCAAAGGTAGCCATAGACAACACTCACCCTTCAATGTGGCCATCGTCCTGGCCGGTTGTAGACATCAAGAAATACCTACCAG
>CAZGYZ010000192.1:0-4543 GCA_964530675.1 uncultured Nitrospira sp.
TCGCTCCGCCTGGGAATTACCCAGCGCCCTGCCCATGAAGTCCGGACTTTCCTCTTAAAGCGTTACCGCTCCAAGCGATCACCTAGTCTTCTCCCTCGCGCCAGTACACTATAGGACTGGAACGCCACGCTTTCAAGAGCGGACCAGGAATGCCTCGACCTACTGCACGGTCGGCAACAACACCGCAGGCACCGGCTGCTTGGCCTGATAAATAGCCATGGCCTCAGGCATCCATCTTTTCAGCTGATCGATGCGGGTCTCGTGGCTTGGGTGCGTAGACATAAACTCTGACGGTGCGCCGCTACCGGACGTCTGACCCATCCGTTCCCACAGGGCCACAGCCTCTCGTGGGTCATAGCCGGCATCCGCCGCGAGCAGAATTCCAATATAGTCCGCCTCCGATTCATGCTTTCGACTGAAGGGCAGCAATACACCGACTTGCGCGCCCACCCCAAGCGCTGCCATCGCCGCTTGCCCCAACATCCCGCCCCTGCCCGCCGCCCCAGCTGCTGCGCCAACGATCTGAAGTCCGGTATTCGTCAGCTGGCCCTGGCTCATCCGTTCGGCTCCGTGTCGGGCCAAGGCATGGACAACTTCATGCCCCATAACGGCAGCCAACCCTGCTTCCGTCTTGGCCATGGGAAAGATGCCGGTATACACCGCCATCTTTCCGCCGGGTAGCGCAAAGGCATTTGGCGTCTTGTCGTCTTTGATGACCGTCACTTCCCACTGAAACTGATTCGCCATCTCGGCATACTTCGAACGCTTGGCCGCTTCGACGATGCGAGCCGCCACACGCTTGACCGGTTCGACCTCGCGCGGATCTTGCGACGGCCGCATCTTGGGATCACTCTTGACCTGATCATAGGCTTGCGCGCCCATCTGCATTTCTTGCGACACGGAGGTCATGAGTAACTGCGACCGTCCCGTGTAAGGATTGGTTTCGCACCCCACCAGCGAGGCGAGCGCCACACTCATCACCATCACGAACACCCACCGTGACCGTTGTTTCACTGTACACATCGAACGACACCTCCCCCTACTCGATTCGATTCTGTCGACTCCGACGAAATTGACCGCTCCAGATCGGTCTGTTAGATTACTGCGCCGCTCTGAGATTTTCTACTAGGGCCGTCACCTGTGACCGACAAGACGCCGCACACCTCCATCGAACGCATCGGCATTGATGAATCCGGCAAGGGAGACTATTTTGGCCCACTGGTCATCGCCGCCGTTTTCGTCGATGCCATTACACAGGGTGAACTCACCCTCATGAACGTTCGGGACAGCAAGAAAATATCAGACGGCCGTATTCTCGAGATGGCGCCCGACATCCGGATGCTGTGTCCCCACAGCATTATCGCAATCGGGCCGCAACGATACAACGAACTGTACGCGAAGATCCGAAATTTGAATCGCCTGCTGGCATGGGGACATGCCAAGGCCCTGGAGACTTTGCTCGAAAAGGTTTCATGCGGGCGCGCGATCGCAGATCAGTTTGGCGATGAACGGTTGATTGTGAATGCGCTACAAGAAAAGGGGCGCACGATCGTATTGGAACAGAGGCCTAAGGCCGAAACCGATCTGGCCGTAGCCGCCGCCTCAATCCTGGCCCGTGCTGAATTCCTCCTCCGATTGAAACGACTCTCGGATGAGATCGGCACGACGTTGCCCAAAGGCGCGTCACCCGCCGTCGAACTGGCCGGACGCATGATCGTGAAAAAGCATGGAGAGGAACGGCTGGGGTTGATCGCCAAACTGCACTTCAAAACAACTCAAGCTGTACTAGGGACAATAGGCTAAAATGATTCGCCAATTTCAAGGACCGACGTCTTGTCGAGCTCGGGGCCTGGCGTGGGTTGGACGGGAATTTGTCCATCCCAGTAGAGCATCCGTCGGCAGTACGGGCACGTGTGGAGGTCTTCCGCTCGTTTGACTTCTGAAATCAGTTGCGGAGGAAGCTGCAGGCGGCATCCGGAACAGTTCCCATCTTTGATTTCCGCAAGCGCATGATCTTTGCGCGACGCTTTGATCGAGTTGTAGCGAGCGAGCAGCCCCTTCTCCACATGAGTCGAACGGGCTCGCTGCTGTGCTTCAAGGTCCGTCAATTCAGTTGAGAGACTGTGCTCCAGTTTGTCGAGCGCTTGTTTCTCCTGCTCAAAAACCTTTTCGATGACACTCAGCTGCTCTTGCGCTTCCTTGGTTGCCCGCTGCAGTTGTTCGACCTTTTCCATACAGAGCAAGATCTTCTCCTCAATGTCCCCTTTCTTCTTGTTGGCGACCTCAATCTCGAAGAGATGGGCTTGATACTCTTTGTTGGACTTCAACTCGGACAGCCGCGACTTCATTTTTTCAGTATGCGCTTCCTGCACTTCAAGATCCTGTTCGTGGGACCGTCGTTCCTTGATGGCAATCTCCATGGAGGCACTGGTCTGTTGCTGTAGTTGCCGGGCCTCTCGAAGCGGGGCATCAACTGCTTGAAGCCGCTCTGGGATTTTTCGGCGTTGGTCCTTGATCTCCGCGATGCGGAGATCCAACTTCTGCAGCTCGATAAGGGGGGAAAGATTCTGGTTCAACGCACTCCTATAGCTGTGGTTCAGAACAACGACCGGGATCAATGAGCTCCGCAGCTGCGCTGGTGGGCCCACTAGGACTTGAACCTAGGACCAGCTGATTATGAGTCAGCCGCTCTAACCACCTGAGCTATGGGCCCGATCAGGCGGATGACTCTCGCGTGCCTGACCCGCAGACACGAACAGCCAATTTTAGGCTGCCCAGAGAGGGGAGTCAAATCACGACTGAACCGTTCCATGACGCATCACAGACTTTCCACGAAGCTGCGTAGCTTCTTGCTCCTGCTCGGATGACGTAGCTTGCGCAGAGCCTTGGCTTCGATCTGCCGGATACGTTCTCGGGTCACTTCGAAATCCTGACCGACCTCTTCGAGGGTATGGTCGGTGGCTTCGCCGATGCCAAACCGCTTCCGCAACACTTTTTCTTCCCGCGGCGTGAGCGTTTCCAATGCGCTGTTGATCTGGCGCTGGAGATCGTACCGGATCGCCGCCTCCAGAGGAGACACCGCCTTTTTATCCTCAATAAAGTCGCCCAAATGGCTGTCTTCTTCTTCGCCGATCGGGGTCTCGAGAGAAATCGGCTCGCGTGCGATTTTTAAAATTTTCCGCACCTTGTCAAGCGGCAGATCCATGCGCTCGGCAATTTCCTCCGGCGTCGGCTCGCGTCCGAGTTTCTGAACCAGATGGCGGGAGGTTCGAATCAGCTTGTTAATCGTCTCGATCATATGCACGGGAATACGGATTGTCCGGGCTTGATCGGCGATCGCACGGGTAATCGCCTGGCGGATCCACCAGGTGGCATAGGTACTGAACTTGTAGCCTCGCTTGTACTCAAATTTATCCACGGCCTTCATCAGGCCAATATTACCCTCCTGGATCAAGTCGAGGAACTGGAGACCGCGGTTCGTGTACTTCTTGGCAATACTCACGACGAGGCGAAGATTCGCCTCGACCAGCTCGGCTTTCCCGCGCTTGACCTTATCCTCCGCCACATCCAGATGCTTGACCGCATCTTTAATCTCTTCCGCGGATACGAGGGCCTCTTCGGTCTCGAGTTGTCGAATTCGGCCCTTCGCGGCCTGGTAGACCTTTTTTATCTCGGCGAGGGCATCCTCCGAGCAGCTTGTCTTACGTTTGACGGCAAGAAAGTCCTTCCGATCCCGGCAGAGCTTCTTAAGCGCTTCAGCGCCGGCCTCGCCGCTGATTCCAAGCCGCCGCTGGCAGCTGACGATTTCCCGCTCCGACGTCCGGATCTGAATCGCCAGTTCCCGCACACGCTGCACCATCCGATCTTTCAGCACCCCGTGCAGGTTGACTGACTCCATCTTTTCCACGACCTGATCGCGAATCGTGTCGATCTGCTTCTTAATCTTCTTCTGTTTCGTTGGGTCACTGTCGGCATGCCGAGCCACTTCATAGAGGCTCTTGAGCGAGGTCGAAATTTTTCGGACGGAGTTCAGCCCTTCGAGCGTCTTGACCCGAAGCTCTTCATAGTCCCGTTGAATTTGTTCTTCCTCAAATTCCTCTTCAGTCTCGACGATCGGGACGATCTCACGCACGTCGATTGTTCCGTTCTTGAGCTGATCGTACAGTGCGAGGACAAATTCGATCGTCATCGGCATCCCATAGATAACCGAAGCGATGTCCCTCTTTCCTTCTTCAATACGTTTCGCGATCTCGATTTCTCCCTCACGACTCAACAGCGCTACACTCCCCATCTCTTTAAGGTAGAGCCGAACCGGGTCATCGGTCCGGCTGAGTGCGCCGGGAGTTAAATCGATCTCCTTCTCCTCTTTCTCTTCCTTCTCAGTCTCCTCTCCCGCACCGGCTTCGACGTCGGCGTCCTCGGCATCCTCACTGGCCTCTTCAGTGTCCTGAGCTTTCCTGATCCGTTCCCCCTCGGGCGCATCGACAATCTCGATGTCCATTTCGCCGAACATCGTCATGATGCTGCCGAACTGCTCGGAGGA
>CAZGYZ010000193.1:0-4496 GCA_964530675.1 uncultured Nitrospira sp.
CCTTCGGATTTCTCAGATCGACCGGTGGAGGATTGAGTTGAGCAATGAGCGCGGTTGTGTCAGCTTTGAGTTGCGGTCGTTGGTCCCTGTTTCCATCAACGCCGTGGCAGTAGTAGCACAGGCCCTTCCCGTTGAAGACCGCTCTGCCCTGCTCGGCATCGCCTGCCGGCATTGTGCCCTTGGGTAACGTTGGAGAACCGGCCCAGGTATTCATCTCAACCATATAGGTAAACTGGCTCGCCAGTAAGCCAGCTAGCAGGATACTGAAAAATTTTAACCAGCCTGTCTTGTTCATTTGGTCTCTCTCGTCTGTTTGGTTTGTTGGTCTGTCTTGTTTTTGGTTGAACGAAACTAACAAAATCAACCAGTCAGTTCACACGCTTCACGATTGTTCTCTGACTTTAAACTCCAAATGACAGGCCACGCAGGCCTTCAGCACGTTATTGAACTTCGGCAAGATCTGCTTCAGGTCTTTCGTGGGGATGATGCGCGCCAACTCTTCCGCCGCCGCATGATGCGCCATAGCCAAGTCGTGATAGGCGGGTGGAAAATTTTCCGGCTGCTGCTGCGCCATCGCCTGCCGATGCATGAAGAATCCCAGGTGGGATTCGGTCAGCCCTTTCGCCAACTCATAGTCCTCTTCGACCAGGGCGTTCACGATCACCTGAATGGATTCCAGGTGCTGCAACATCACCGCACGATGTTCTTTCCCTGCCGGTGACGACAATGGAATGGGGTGCCTGGTATCGGAGGTGAAATAGGGATTGGGACGCTGTTCCCCGTGGAAAGGATATGCCTTACTGCATCCAGTTGATAGCATGAGACAAAGGGCCCCCAGAGCGACTATTCTAAGGAGAGCCTGGTTCTCCCCATATAATGGTAGTGGCAAAATTAGAGGGATTATGAACATTTCTAAACTAAATCAATCAGTTAGTGCATCAGGATCGGTTATCAGCCCTTTTCACTTGCTCCCAGTACGCATTCACTCTTCCCTGAATATGCGAGATCGCATCCGTCTGCACCGTCGGCTCGAACAGGTGCTGGAAGCGGCCTTGAAGCTTGAGATAGTCCTCGACCGGACTCAGCTTGGGCAGATAGGTATGCACCACCTCCCCGTTGATCGCTTCTTTGAGCGGCCAGATTCCGGACTCCACCGCCAACCTTGCCACGTCCGGCGTATAGGCTGGATCGAACAGCCAGCCGGTGGGACAGGCCGCGAAGGCCAGGAAGAGCTTGGGGCCCTGATATGTCGCGGCGCGCGCAAACTTCTCTTCGAGATCGAGTGGAAAGCGCGGCGACACGGTCGCCATATAGGGCGGCTTGTGCGCATGCCAGATTTCGAAGATGTCTTTCTTCTCCTGCATCGTGCCGGCAGGATGTTGCACCGTGCAGGGCGATGTTGTGGTCCGGGCACCGTAGGGTGTGGCCGGGCTAAGTTGAACACCTGTGTTGCCGTAGGCTTCGTTGTCGTAGCAAAAGTAATAGAAGTTCAATTTTCTGGTGATGGCCCCGGATGTCGATGAGAGGGCCATGTCGTACGTTGACCCGTCCCCGGCCACCACGACGACGTTCACATCCTCCTCCTTCGGCAACCGGCCTTTGGCGATCAACACATCGAGAGCGTCACGCACACCTTGTGCGCCGGCCGGCGCAGATCCCATTGTCGTATAGAGCCAGGAGGCATCAAGCGGTGTAAACGGAAAGATCGCGAGATTGGTAAAGCAGCCTGCCGCATTGATATAGACGACGTGACTGCCGAGCACCTTGGACGCAAGCCGCAGAGATTCCAGCCCACCGCAGCCGGCGCACAACGGCGTCCCCGGAAACACGTGCTCCTCACGAGGGAGCTGATGCAGGTCTTTAAAGATATGCGGTTCCCAGGCCATGACGCTTCTCACCTGCCTGTCTTGAGTTCATGAGCCAGATACTGCAACTGTTGCATCTCCCGATGCTCGGCTTCTGTATACAACAGAACCGGTCCGATTCCTTTTCCGCGGATTCCCGCCTCTGCTGTCTGCTCAAAGATCGCCCGGAACTCGCCTTCCGAAAGATTCTTTCCTCCAAGGCCCCCGATGAATGAACAGAGCGCTCTCGGTCGCAGTGCTTCATGATAGAGACAAGCCGCAATCTCCTGAAAGAGAATGCCGCCCTGTCCTGGAGATAAATTCTGATCCAGCACAGCCACGGCCCGGCGGCCCTGCAATGCGTGCCGGATGGCGTCAGCCGGCCAGGGGCGGATCATCCGCAGCCGCAGCAATCCCACTCGCCTGCCCTCCGCCCTCGCAACATCGACCGCTCCCTTGCCCTTGCTCGCAAAAGCATTGGTCATGACCAGTACATCCTCCGCGTCATCGAGTCGGTAACCCTCGACCACGTCGTAGCGACGGCCACAAAGCCGTTCGAACTCCACGGCAGCCTCCGTATGCACGTGCAATGCATTCAGCGAAGCGAGATGAATCTGATAGCGGAAGTAACTGTAGGTGGCACCGCCTAACACCGCCGTTCCCAGCGCATGGGGAGCCGAGGCTCTAAACCCCAAATGAGCTGGTCGAAACGGCGGGAGGAAGGCTTGCACCATGTGAGGCTCCGGCACGATCACCGGCTCGCGGGTGAAGGACAGATAGAATCCGTCGAGGTTGACCATGACCGGCAGGCACACACGTGGATCTTCTGCAATGCGATAGGCCATGAGAATCGAGTCTACGACCTCCTGGCAGGTCTCCGCATGGATCTGGATGAAACCCGAATCGCGCGCCGCCAACACGTCGTTGTGATCGGGCTCCAACGTAATAGGAGAGGCCAACGCCCGTGAGACATTCACCAGCACCAAGGGCACCCGCCACCCTGCGACGGTGTACAGCACTTCAAACGCCTGGAGAAGTCCTTGACTCGACGTCGCCGTGAACACGCGGGCACCCGTCGCTGCGGCGGCTCCTGCCGCGGTCATCATCGAATGTTCCGAGTCCAAGGTGACGAAGCGGGCATTCAAGGTTCCGTTGTCGCACCATGAGGACAAGGTCTCGACGATTTCTGTTTGCGGAGTAATTGGAAAAGCCGGCACATAATCAACATCGGCCAGACGAGCCCCCCAGGCTGCCGCGCGATTACCGGTCATCATCATCTGGTTTGTCTGGTTCATCTGGTCTGTCTGGTCTCTCTGGTTTGTTTGGTCTATTTAGTCTGTCTGGTTTAATCAGAGAAACCAACTCAACGTTTCACGTTTTACCTTTCACGTCTCACGCGCCGCTTCCGTCTCCCGCTCGACCGTCAAGGCATCGGTGGGGCAGACCTCGACACAATCGAGACAGCCCTTGCAGTGCGGGTAGTAGATCGCCGGCTTGCCGTCCGGCTTGATCGTGATCGCGCCCTCCGGACAGTTGGCAAAGCAGAGCCAACATCCATTGCACAGGTCCGGACGCAAGACTGGTCTGAACGTGCGCCATCCTGCCACGGATCGAATCGCTGAATTAGGGCCTGCGGTAATCCTGGCAGTTCCCCTGGTCGGTGATTCGTAGGTCGGCGCTCGAAGCTGTACTGGGGCCTCCGGCTGGCGTGAGCCTGGGTCTATGGCCACTATTGGAACTGCTTCATAGCACCGGATAGCCACAATTTGATTGCGCTCGATCACCGACGCCGCGAGTCCGCGGTCGGCAAGCTCCCGTGCAATCGCTTCGCGGATCGACTCCTGACCGAGTCCGATGATCCGTCCGGCGACCGCACCGAGCAGGGCGCTGATCGCGCTGCGCTTTCCAAACTGTTGCAGGGCAATGTCCGTCAAATCCAACGTGGTTAAACGGCCTGGCAGGGAGGCCTGAGCCTGAAACTGTTCGGGAGTCAGTGGTGAGTTGACGAAGACCTCTGTCCGTTCATCGATGCCGTCCAGCACACGAGCAGCAGGATCGTGGATGAGCGATGCATCGGCGATCACGACAAGATCGGGACGGGTGATGAGGCCACGCTCGCGAATCGGCTCCTTGGCAATCCTGGTAAAGGCAGCCACCGGTGCGCCGCGCCGCTCGGCCCCATAGATCGGCGAGTCCTGCGCCACGAACCCCTCGATGAACGCAGCCGTCCCCAGGATACGGCTCGCGGTCTTCGCACCCTGCCCCCCTCGACCATGGAAACGTACTGCTCGCATCAATTATTTTCTCAGCGCTGCCCGGTTCTCCCCCGCCTGTTCGCAAGCCAGGCACAAGGCCGCCGCGGGAAGTGCCTCCAGCCTGGACTGGGGAATGGCCTTTCCGCATCGCTCGCATCGGCCAAACTGTTCTGTCCCCAGCTTGAAGAGTGCCCGGTCGATCGCCTCGATCTCAGCCTTCGCTCGCCCATCCAGACGATCAAGCAGCCGAACCATGCTCTCCTCCTGCCCCCGCTCCTCTACTTCGCTTTCGATATCGTTTTGAAACCAGAGCAGCTCCTCCTCAGTCTGAGCAGCCTGACGAAACAAGTCACGCCGTTGGGTTAACAGTTTCTTCCGAATACCCTCGACCAGTAAC